>JAIRNN010000015.1 GCA_031257995.1 Spirochaetaceae bacterium
TCTTCAGCCGGTACCGTATCCTCCGCGCCTCCTCCGGTTCAAACGCCTCATACAACGAGGAAATACTATGCGTATTCAGGCTGTCCATTGCCAGAACGATCTTTTCCGCGAAAGGAAAATCCTTGCCTGCCAACTTTTTCGTGCGAGCCGCCCAATCAAGCCGGGCGCGGTGTCCGGCTGCCTCCGCCCGCCGCCACCCGAGTAACGGAGCAGTACACATGAAGATCTCACAGGCCCCGTTCCGCGCATGCTCCGTATCATACCTCTCCGCGTCTCCCGGTTCTGCCGGCAAGGGAATACGAGTCTCCCCTGTCAGCTGTTTCGGACATTCATCCATACGGACCGGCGGACGCGCTTTATCCTCCGGCCGGGTATACACATCCGGAATATCCTCCATCCCCGCTGCAAACCCGGCATTCGCGGTATACGCCATTCCCCCTTTTGCCGCGGCTTAAGCCCGTTTTTTTTAATGTCTGACGGATGGTTTCAGGGGACGCCGTATCCCCCTCAAGGGCAACCCGTTTTTCCTGTAACAGGCGCAAGCTCCAGTGATCGTGTCCTTCAGGAACTGGCGGACAGGCCAACACGATACGCCGCGCTTCATCTTCTCCCGTAATGTGCCCGGCGCCCACGCGGTTTCCCTTCCGGGCCGCTTCAAATCCCTCCTCCACAAACCGCTGCCGGAGTTCCCCCTCTCCCCGCCGGCGCGTCCCTGCCCGTTCCGCGTTCTCTTCACCGGTCATCCGCTCATCGGCAAAGCGCTCGCGCCCGTTTCCGAGCGCCGTGGGTACCCTTGTTGCGTATGTCCTTGAGCAGCGCCCGTTCTTCCTCCATTAAGGTAACTTTGGGTTTCTCCCGTCATAGTTCTCCCCTCCGTTTCGATGACTATAACCGGCAGCCTGTCATATTTTATTCACAGGTAGAATACTGACTGCCTAGTAGTATGAATATTACGTTCGCAGTTTTTCCAAAGACGGCGGCATTTTTCCAGCCACGCAAAGCTGCGCTCAACCACCCGCCGTTTAGGCAGCGCCGCAAACGTATGCGGTTCGTTGCGTTTTACCACTTCCGCTTCCGCTCCGGGAAGCATCCACGCCGCATTGGCAAAATTTTTCCCGCTGTAACCGCCGTCGCACAGGACTTTCTTCTTCGGGGGCGTTGCGGGGGTGACCCCCCGCAGAGGGGGTAGCGGAAGACGGCGCAAACCCTTTGCCGGACACGCCCCGCTCTTCCGGCAAAAATAAAGACTTGTTAAGATATGCGGGTTTGCGCCGCCTGTAGCGAGGGGGAGACTTCCCCTTTTTTTTGGTAATGCGGCGGGTACAAGTTTCCTTGATAAACTGTTTTACGGGAAGTACAATTAAAGCGGGTGTAATATGAAAAAGGGGCTGTTAAAAAAGCTCGCGCTGGTGTTCTTTCTCGCGGTGTTCGTGCCGGGTCTGGAAGTGAGCCGGACGTATATAACCGCGGACACGGATCGGAACAACGATGGAGATACCGATGACGAGGGAGAACAGGATGACGGCGAAGAGGATGACGGCGGGAAGTCCCCGGAAGAAGAGGAAGCCGAGGCAGCCGCGCAGGAACTGAGCGATGCTCAGGCAGAGCTGGCCGATGCCGCCGGAAAAAGCGAAGCCGAACAACAGGCGGCTCAAAAACGGGTCGAGGCGGCACGCGAGGCGCTCGCGAACTCGCTGGGCCCGGGAGATCCGGTGCTGGCAACAACCGGGCGGTACGTGTTTGAGGAGACGGATCTTGAGATACCGGGAAGCGGGTGGCCAATAGGGCGCGGGTATGTGACGGAGGAGGAGGCGGACGGACAACTGGGGCGCGGCTGGGCCTCAAGCCTTGACAGCAGAATCATCAGAGGAATCGCGCCGGTGGACGATGGAAAGCTGGCGGAAATAAAGAGGGCCGTTGACCGTATGGGAAGCGGAGGCGGGTACCAGTATCCGGCGGCACAAGCGACAGGAAGGGAAACGACGGCAGTAAAAAACTATGCGTTCGGACTATACGCGGGCCTCAAAGCGGTCTCCGACCGCGCCGCGCTGTTGCGTGGGCTGAACGGCTTTGTCATGTATTCGGGATCGCCCGATTACTACCAGAACACGGGAAACGACACTCTAACACTGACAGACGAAAAAGGCGTTCCTTACCTGTTCGAATACGAAGGCAACGGCGAGTGGAAGCCGGCGGACGCGCAATCAGCGGCAGTTTGAGGCCGTCTTCGGGCTTGATAAAGAACGACACGCTTCCGTATTCAATGATAAGCCTGCGTATTTCGAAGCCGTAACGCTCTTTCGTCTTGTGGAGTACGCGGTGGAGCAGCGCTTTCGCCCCCGACAGCCGAAACAGCGGTTCGCTGATATTAACCGATGTTTGCACTCTGTACCATACATTTTGTGCCAATTCTCTTTCTTGCCGCATATACAATGCCTTCGTGTATATATATATGCGGTTGGCAGCCCGTTTGCTTTATTTTGACGCTAAAAAAGGGTAAAAAGATGTAACTATTCAGTCGATCGATGAAAACCAAAGAATTAACCACGGAAGGCACGGAATCACGCGGAATTTTACTCTGTAATCCTGCTTTTCCGCGTTTTGTCCGCATTTTCCGTGGTTTTTCCTGGTTTTCCACGCGGCTGAATAGTTACAAAAAAATGAAAAAAGGGGAAAGTTTGAGGTTTTGAAACAGGCTCAATATATTAAATGGTAAGAAATGGGGGCCGTTGGACGGGGAACTGTTTAGTTGTCGTGTCGATAGCGGTACGATGTCGTTAGGGGCGGTTCCTATGGCAGGGTGCTGGGGACTCACTGTACCATTTAGTGTGGCGGCGTGCCGGTAGGCCGGAGGGCCGCTAATGGCTGAATGTCTTTCTGTTTGGGAAACGACAGCCGTGCGAGAATATGCGCAAGAATGCGTACAAGATCGTTTTCCGTAAAGGGCGCGGAGACGATCAAATCGGCGGCTTCCATCACGGCTTGGGCACTGGGTTTCGGCTGAATGTTGCCATTGGTCAACATCACAAAGAACGCCGGCTTCACCACGGTTCGCAGGCTGTTCGACTCGGCAATAAGCGTCTGGTTCCCGGCTTGGCGGCGCAGCTCGGTAAACGCGCTCAAAAGCGCCTGCTTCAACGAACGGAGGAGAAACACCCGGTTCGCCCCCGCCATAAGCAGCCCCGCCGTGTCTTTGCTGGTCAAACAGGCGTGTTCCTCACACAGCACAAAATCACGTTCAAGCGAACAAGCGCCGCAACCCTTGCCCCCGTGAGGACAGAGCGCCCCTTTTCGTTCTACCGTGATGATCTTTGCCGCGTTGATCAGACGCTGCTCGCACAGTTTTTTGATAAGCGCGGCCGCCAGTGTCGTTTTTCCCGCGTTCCGGCCCGTACTGCCTATGAGGATAAGATTTTGCGCGGTTTTTACGCTGTGACTGCCCATGTTTCCCTAAACAATACGCGAAGATGAGTGTTTGTTCTACCTCTTCCTGCTTAGCCCCGGCAGACAGCAGGCTGTCGCTGGACGGCGTACTGTTCAGTTATCGTCCGCCGTTTTGTTAATGAAAGAACGAGGACATTTTACGAATGAGGATCACGGGACCTTGCCCAGACGCTTAACCACGAGGAACCGCAGATAACGCCCCTTACACGACGATACAGATAACAAGAATGGATGCGGATTATAGTACGCCAATCCCTGGCATATCCGCGCAATTTACAGAGGCGCAATAAGTGTTACTTTAACGCGAGGTCAACCGCTGACTAATGTCAGCCGCCGACCCCATTTGTGCGGTAAAACGAGCAAGCACATAGGGAAACGCGGATTGCTAACCGCTGGCACGGCATCACGTTAATCGGCGTTTTTCTAACGTTTATCCAGCGGCGTTATTCGTCGTCGTAGCTGATGCCGTCTTCTTCAAAATCGTCGTCGTCTTCGTCAAAATCATCGTCGCCATAATCGTCGAAGTCATCATCGTCATCGCCCCAGTCGTCATCATCATCGTCATCATCCATGTCTTCACCGCCGTCGTCTTCACCCTCTTCGTCTTCCTCATCATCGTCCTCGTCAATCACGTCCTCATCGTCGTCCCAGTCATCATCGTCATCCCGGCCTGCATGCGGGAGACTTGAGAACGCGGAACTACCCAATGCGGCAGCAACGCCCGTGTAATGCGCCAGTCGTAAAAACGTGTCATTTCCAAACATATCCAACTCCGTTATTAGTTATTCTGTACAAGAAACATAATTGACACTTGCAGATATGTCAACTCCCCTTTATCGGCACAATCGTTTATTAGCATAACCCCCTGTTCCAGTTATAGTACTTTTTCCAAGAAAATATAAGGAGGGGGAAGTCTCCCCCTCCGCTCCGGCCAGCTTAAACCCTACAAACCATCAGGTTTGTGGGGTTTAAGCCGTCCTCCGCTTACCCCCTCTGCGGGGCACTGCCGTCCCCGCAACGCCCCCGGCAGTTATCACGTTTGCCATAATGAAATCACGGTCAATCACAGATGAACACAGGCGAGATAAATGTACATGGATTTTCACCCATATTTCACATACCCTCTTGACATATTTTAGTATATCGATATAATTACTTTATATTATTCTTAGAAGGAGTTTTTTATGAAAAATCGGTTTTTGTTTGCGGCTTTAACTGCCGTACTCGTCGTTTCCTCGTTGTTCGCGGGAGGAAAAGGAGAACGTTCGTTTTTTTTGGATTGGGGGGGGGGGGGAAGAGAATAGTAAGTAGTGGCGATGTATTACGGATTGATATTTCAACACCGCCGCCTTCCCTGGACCCTCAGGCCGTCGCTTCCCTTGAAGACCTTGGGCTTTTGTCTTCTCTCTACCCGACACTCACCAAGCATGGCATAGATACAGGCCATCCGGCAGACGCGCGGCGTGAAAACGCAGACATCGTTCCCTATCTGGCCGAATCGTGGGATGTCTCACCAGACGGGAGGAAATATACCTTTCATCTGCGAAGGGGTATCAAATTTCCGTCAGGCGCGCCTATTGATTCTGCTGCGGTCAAGTGGTCGTGGGACAGGGCGTTTGCCGCCGGAAATATGGAGGCATACTTCCTAAGCGGCGGTTCACAGGTAACTTCCATTGAAACACCCGACATAAGCACGGTTGTGGTAACCCTTGCCAGCCGTACGCCGGATTATCTTGCCGCGCTTACCTCGGTAGGAACCGCGATACTTGACCGGTCGGTACTTGAGCAACACGGCAACACCGTGGAGGAACAGAGCCGCTGGCTCTCCAGCCATTTTGCCGGGGGCGGGACCTATATCCTCGAACACTATGAGCCGGGGGTGTCCCTCACCCTCAAAGCAAATCCCGCCTATTGGGGAGAGAAACCGCGTCACGAGACCGTTGTGATAAACTTTATCCCCGATGACGCGACATTGCTTTTACGCGCCCGGAACGGTCAGGCGGATATAACCTTGGGGCTTTCAAAACAATCTGTCGCGAGCCTCAAAAACAACGCCGATGTAAAGATAGTCTCCATACCATCGGCAACATGGGAACTCGTCAGCCTTCCAAACCGTCTGCCGCCCTTTGACAACGTACTATTTCGTGAAGCCCTCACCCTTGCCACCCCACAGGCTGATTTGGTAGCGAATGTCGCTCTTGGCTATGGTCAGGCATACTACGGCCCTTTCCTTCCCGCGTTTGCGGCATATAACGAAAACCTTTCACGCCCGCGCCGGTATGACCTGGCAAAGGCGCAACAGTTAATCACTGAATCAGGGGTCCAAGGTCCGGTAAATGCGGACTTGTACATCCGTGAAGGTGTCAATGACCAGCAACAGATAGCGGTTGTTCTTCAGGATATATGGAAAGGGCTCGGTATCAATCTCAACATCCGCAGGCTTTCAGCTGCCGAATACCAGCAGGCTGTAGGCGCGGATGAAAAAAAGTGGCTGTTGATTCGTTTTGACGGCCCCTCAATTCCAACTCCGGGCTGGCTTGCCGCTTACGATATTCTGACAGGCCCGTTTAACCAGAGCAACTACCACAACCCGGAAGTTGACAAACTTGTTCTGGCGGCAGCGGACGAACAGTCAGAGACAAAACGGCAGGAATACTATGACCAGATTACCCGTTTATGGGCCGCCGATTCTCCCCGCATTGTCGCCTACGCGCAAAACTATACGGCGGTATTAAGAAAAGACATCGCCCATTTTGTATTCGGCCAAAACGACCTCCTTCTTAACCTTTGGGGGCGTTAAGCATTGCCGCGCGGTTGGGAAATGAAAACAGCCCTTGCTCTCTTTTTGATTCTGCTCTTGACGGCGGCCGCCGGGCCTCTTTTGTGGAAAAGCGATCCCTTCAAGACAGATCTTATGGGCAGACTTTTAACGCCCAACCGCGTACATCCCATGGGCACCGATGGCAGCGGACGTGACCTATTGGCCCGTTTTATATATGGAACACGCATTTCCCTTTTAAGCGGTGTCTTAGTTGTTCTTAGTTCCGGGATTATGGGGATGACGCTTGGCCTTTTCGCCGCCCGGTTCCACGGCCCTGTTGACACCGTGATCATGCGCCTGCTTGATATTTTGCTCGCCTTTCCCCAGTTGATTTTAGCCATGGCAATAACGATATGTCTGGGCCCAAGCCTCATAAGTGCCTGTATCGGCATTTCTTTTGGATGCGCCACCTGTTTACGCCCGTCTCATGCGAAGCGAGGCAATGCAAATTCAACACAAACTCTTTGTCCGTTCCGCCCGGCTTCTTGGATTTAATTCGTTTTATATTTTTATCCGTCATGTCATCCCGCTTTCCGCTCCGACGATGCTTGTCCAATCGGCGGCCGTTTTTGGGTCTACGATAATATCGTTAAGCGCGCTTGGGTTCGTTGGCCTTGGGGCGCAAATTCCCCAGCCGGAATGGGAGACGATGATATCCGAAGGCATGACCTATCTCTTAAGCGGCGGCTGGTGGATTGTGCTGTGGCCGGGCCTTGGCCTTTTTTTGACCGTTACTGCGGCGAATCTTCTCGCCGACGCTCTCAGCCTGCGTCTCATGGGAGAAAACAAAAGAGCATGAACCTGTTTCAAAACCCTAATCCGCACATTAAGGAGGGGAGGTCTCCCCCTCGCTCCGACCCTGCGGTCTTCCGCTACCCCCTCTTCGGGGGCACTGCCCCCGAAGGTATCGAAGATGCCCCGCCCCCGCCGGGGGACTTGGGCCCCCGGAACCCCCGGTATTTTGGAGCAGCATCATGCATAAAATGGTAAAAAAAGCCGTCTTCAAAATACTGACCACATGTATAGCGATTTTTGGCGCGTCCCTCCTGTCGTTTGTTTTTCTACGCCTTGCGCCGGGAGATCCTGTGGGCTTGGTTCTCAACCCCTTTGCGGTAGATGCCGCCCGGACACAATTAACAAACGAAATGGGCATTGACAAGCCGGTCCTTACCTAATACGTTCATTATATGCGCGATTTACTGTCCGGGAATTGGGGTTATTCCTATAGCATAGGACAGTCAGTCCGCGAACTTTTTGCCTCAAGGCTCCCTGCCACGCTTGAATTAAGTTTGGCCGCGCTCATATTCACTTTTTTATCTTCTTTGATTTTAGCTTTGGCGAAAACCTATACCAAGAAAAAATATATAAAAACCACCATAAATATTTTCTGTTATAGCGCATACAGTATGCCGCAATTTTTTCTTGGTATCCTTCTTCTCATTGTTTTTTCAGCCGGCTTAGGAATTTTTCCGGGGCCGGAAGGAAGGACGCAATTCCCCTCGTACTCCTTGCCCAACATAACAGGATTTCTGCTCTTTGACGCGCTGATAACAGCAAATTTTTCCATGTTTTTTGACGCGCTGCGGCACCTTGTACTTCCCTCTATTACGCTGGGTCTGTATTCCACCGCTTTTCTTACCCGTGTTTTAGAGACCAGCCTGTCAAACGCCTGCCGGGAAAAATATATTGTCGTCAGCTTAAGTCACGGTATCAGTGAATGGCAGGCGCTTGTCAGACACGCGCTTCCAAACGCTTTGGTCACGTCGGCAACCGCCGCCGCTATCCTTGTCGGTGTTTTAATGACGGGCATCATGCTTGTAGAGACGGTATTTGCCTGGCCGGGAATTGGTTCTCTTGTTACTTCTAGCATACAAAAACAGGATTTTTCCGTGACGCAGGCTTTTATTTTTTTTAGCGCGCTTATATATGGCAGTCGGTAATTCCTAGCGCAACTCAAATAATACCTCTTTTGGTGTAAAAAAGTCAAGTGTCTTTCGAGGTCTTTCATTTAATTTTCTTGCTATTTGTGAAATTGAGCGTTGGT
>JAIRNN010000080.1 GCA_031257995.1 Spirochaetaceae bacterium
TAGCGGGGGCGGCGGCCTACATCTTAAGTTGGGACAGCCTTAGGTCGCCCGGGATGACGATAACGGCCCGGTTTTCGGCTCGAAACGCAGCTGACCCCGCGTCTCCGCCGGGATAACCGCCCCGGATCACGACCAAAAAGGGGTTACAGGCCGCCTCAAGCGTCCCGGCCCAAGATGGCCGCAGGGGAAGTCTGCCCACCCCTGTAGCGCAAAGTTCTGAGACAGTACCAGCAGTATTCTTTTTCCCGATTTAATCAGCTTTTTCTCACACCGTTCTCTGCCCTTGACAGCCTCGGCCCGCACCGAGAAAATAGTACAAATAACGGCGCGTGTTCGCCGGTAAACTGAACAACCTATGAACCGAATGAGTTCCAAAGCCGCCGCCGGCATAACGCGGCGTTTTCGTACCTATTTCCGCGCGTCAGAGACGTTTTATCTCGTCTCGTTCTTTGCCGTTCTCATCGCCACCGGAACGGTGCTGCTGTTATTGCCGGGGGCGAGTCTGCAATACCTGCACCCCATTGACGCGGCGTTCATCGCGACAAGCGCCCTGTGCGTTACCGGACTGGCCACCGTCCCCGTTTCGTCATTCAGCGCGGCGGGCCAAGTGGTCATCCTCTGCCTCATCCAAATCGGGGCGCTCGGCATCATCAGCTTTTCCTCAATACTCGTTGCCATGCCGGGACACCGCTTCTCGATCAGTTCCCGCAACACGATACAAGGCTTCTACCTCAACGGCATCGAATACAACCCCCAGCGGATCGTCCGCAGCATCGTGCTGTTGACAGCGGGCATTGAAACCGCCGGGATTCTTATCCTCAGTATCCTGTTCGCCAACGCCGGGATCGACCGTCCCATCTACGCGGGGCTCTTCCACGGCATTTCCGCCTTCTGCAACGCCGGGATTTCACTCTACGACGACAGCCTCACCGCGTTTCGGGACAACAACCCGGTTTTGCTGGTCGCAGGCACGTTAATCACCGCCGGAGGCGTGGGGTTCCTCGTGTTGCACGACCTCTTCCGCGTCATATTCCGCAAGAAGCGCCGGTTAAGTTACCACAGCCTCATCGTCCTCTGGATGTCCTTCCTCCTCACCGCCGGAAGTGCCCTCGTGTACATCCTCTTTGAGTCACGCTGCGCCTACGCAGGGCTGGACTTCTGGACAACGCTCAACAACGCCGTCTTTCATGCGGTTACGGCGCGTACCGCCGGATTCCAAACGTTTGCCCAGACGGACTTCACCGGGCCGTCCCGCCTTTTGACCGGCATCCTCATGTTTATCGGCGGTGCGCCGGGCTCGGTTTCGGGCGGCCTCAAAGTGACGACGGTCTTCGTCATCGCGGCGGTCATGATACGCCGGCCCGATTCCCAAGGCGACATCCGCGTACGCCGTCACCGCCTGTCCGCCGAAACCTTAAACCGCGCTGTGGTCTACTTTCTCAAAGCCGTGTTCCTGCTCTTCCTCTGCGTCTTCGCGCTCACCGTCACGGAAATGCGTAACACCGCGCCGGCCGTCTCGTTTGAGAGGGCCGTGTCTTTCGAACGGATCGTATTCGAGACCATCTCCGCGTTTGCCACGGCGGGCCTCACGCTGGACTTCACTCCGCTGTTGACCAACGCCGGGAAGGTGGTCGTCATCGCCGCAATGTTCGCGGGACGGGTGGGCCTTATCACGCTGGCCTTCCCTTCCACACGGCACAAAAACTATGCTATAACCTATAGCGAGGGAGAATTGTTGATATGAAACAAGTGGCCATTTTCGGTTTGTCGCACTTCGGGAAAAGCGTTCTCGAAGAACTCATCCGCCTCAACGTCGAAGTCTTTATCATGGACAAAGACCGCGTGCGCATCGACCAGTACAAAGACCTCGCGTCCGGATCGGTCGTCATAGACGTGCTCAACGTGGAGAACCTCCGCAAAGTGCTGCCCGAATCCACCGATGCGGTCGTCATCGACATGGGCAACAGCATCGAGGCCTCGATCCTCGCGGCGAGTTACTGCGCGAAACTCCACATCAAGACGATCATCGTCAAAGCGGAAACCGAGTCCCACGGCGAAATCCTCGAACTCGTCGGCGCGACGCAGGTCGTCTTTCCGAACAAAGAGGCCGCCAAAAGAGTAAGCCCGCTCCTCCTCTCGTCCGTGCTGCTCAACTATCTCCCGGTCAGCGGTAAACTCGTCATCGCCGAGCTGGCCGTCCCCGACTCGATGATCGGCAAAACCATCATGCAAATCGAACTCCGCAAAAAATACGGCCTCAACCTCATCTCCGTCCGCGCCCCCGATGCGGAATTCGGCGAGTTCAACCCCGCATACGTCTTCCAAAAAGACGATGTCGGCCTCTTCTCCGGCACCGACGAAGCCCTGGGCGCGTTTGCCGGATACATCGTCAAAGAACAAAAACGCAACGCGCTCCAAACCCAGATATTCAAACTGTTCCGCCGGAAGGACAAGACCTGAAAACATGTCATGAGGGAAAGCGCCGAAATCGGCAGTGAGGCTACAGCACGAGGCTCAAAAAACGCTTTGTCCGATCTTTGTCCGGGTTGTTGAACAGTTTTTCGGGGGTGCCCTCTTCGATGATCACGCCGTCTTCGAGGAAGATGATGCGGTTGGCGGCTTCGCGGGCGAAGTTTATCTCGTGGGTAACGCACAGCATCGTCATCTTTTCGTCACGGGCAAGCGATCTCATCACGGCAAGCACTTCGCCGATCATCTCCGGATCAAGCGCGGACGTGGGCTCGTCAAACAGCATGAGGGCCGGGTTCATCGCGAGGGCGCGGGCGATGGCGACACGCTGCTGCTGGCCGCCGGACAATGTGCGCGGGTAGACATCGGCCTTGTCGGTGAGGCCGACCCGTTCCAGTAACTCAAACGCCTTCTTTTCGGCCTCGTGTTTGGTCATCAGGTCAAGGTCAACCGGGGCCAGCATGATGTTCTTCTTCACCGTGAGATGTTGAAACAGGTTGAACTGCTGGAATACCATCCCAATCTCGCGCCGCGTCTTGTTGAGGTTGGTGTGTTTGTCGGTAAGGTCAACGCCGCTGACCACAACAGAGCCGGATGTCGGTTTTTCAAGCATGTTGAGGCAGCGCAAGAAGGTCGATTTTCCCGACCCCGAAGGGCCGATGATACAGACAACCTCGCCTTCTTCGACATCAAGATCAATGTTTTTCAGCACGGAAAGACTGCCAAAAGACTTGCAGAGGCCCCTAATGCGCACTTTGTTCATGTTTTAGTTTTTTCTCCACATAAAGCGACAACTGCGACAGGATCGCAATGATCACGAGATAGACAAGGCCGACAATCGTCCATGTCGCGAAGGACTGCATCGTGCGCCCGATATAGATTTTCGCCTCGTACACGATGTCGGCGAGGCTAATCACCGATATAATCGACGTGTCTTTCAGGCTGATGATGATCTGGTTCACAAAATTCGGGATGGAAATACGCACCGCTTGGGGCAGCACCACGCGGAACATCGCCCGCGTATGGGAAAATCCCAGACTCCGCGCCGCCTCCATCTGTCCAGGATCAACCGCTTCGATGCCGCCGCGAAAGATCTCCGCGATGTAGGCGCCGGCGTTCAATGTCAGCGTGATAACCCCCGCCGCAAACGGCGAAAGCCTGAAATCAATGCCGAAGGACTGGATCAACTGCGGAATCCCAAAGTAAATGAAAAAAGTCTGCACCAAAAGCGGCGTACCGCGTATCAGCCAGATATAGGCACGGGCGATGAGGCGCAGATATAAGAAGCGGGAAAGCTCGCAAAAACAGGTGAGCAACCCCAGTGCCGCCGCCAATATAAGGGCAATAAACGTCGTCTGCAAAGTAACGCCCATGCCCCGCAGGAGAAGGGGACCAACGTCATGCAGGACACGAGTGAAATCCATGCGCTTTTCTCTCGTTAGTTAGTCTTGATGTACTTGTTGAGCAACGCCTGGTACTGACCGTTCGCGCGAAGGTTGGCGAGCCCTCGGTTGAAAGCGGCGAGCAACTCCGCGTTTTTCCCCTTGAGAACCGCAAACCCGTAGCTGGAACCACGCTCCATATCCGTAACCATCTTGAGCCCGTTTCCCTGAGAGATGCCGTAGCCCATGACCGGATAGTCCTCGAAACACGCGGTGGAGTTGCCCGTCTTCACTTCCTCGTACATAAACGGCGACTCGTCAAAATAGACCAGATCGAATCCGTACTGCGCTCTTATCCCCTCGGCAAACGCCGCCCCTTCGGTCCCGGTCTTCACCGCGACCCGCTTCCCCGCGAGATCGGCGTAACCTTTTACCACGTTGTTGGATGCGCTAATAGCCATCACTACGCCCGAATCATAGTACGGCGTCGAAAAATCGTATTTCTGCTGACGTTCTGCCGTGATACTCATCCCCGCGATGACCGCATCCGCCTGATTCGACTCAAGAGCCGCGACCGCCGCACTAAACCCCAGCGGCTTCAACTCGTAGGCAAGCCCCTGATCCTTCGCGATTGCGGCAAGCAGCTCGATGTCGATCCCGACATAGTTCCCTGCCGCATCCTGAAACTCAAACGGCGCAAATGTCGTGTCGGTAGCGATAATATAGCCCGTTCTCTCCTTCTTCGCACCCGCGAACACAACGCAAACGCCCGCCAGCAACAGGCAACAAAACAACACCCCTTTCTTCACAAATCCTTTCATAGTTCCTCCATAAATCTTTAGATAATACTTGATAATAAAAGCATAAAGCCATATCTCAAAAATGTCAACGCCGTAGATAAAAACAACAGGCCTCGTTTTCCCCTATTCATTGTTCGTTATTTCCTTTATATTACTTGTCAGTGTTTGCCGTTTCGTCGCGGATTATGACAGGGATTGCGCGCTTAAAGCGGCACATCGGCATAATTAAGGAAAGAATGATGAAAAGAATTTTTTGGTTACTCTTCGTTGTTCTGCCCATTCCTCTTTGGGGGCAGAACGAGAGATGGGCAGAAGAACAAGCGAAGGAGCTTGCCAACCAGCAGTGCCGCTATTACTCCGGGCAGACTTCTTTCTTTGCGCGGTATAAGAATAGCGAGATAGACTCTCGGATGGCTATGCTGTATAGGGATCTCTACAACATCGCGTTAAAGAACACCCGGGTTATGGGGCGTAACTTCTACTACGGCTTCTACACGGACGAGGATTTTAACTGGGAGTTTGACCAGTTGCGGAACAATCTCAACCATTATGCCTGCGCCCGGATGAAACAGCTCTTCCCCCCACGGGAAAGGAGCGGGCACTGGGAGACCTACTATGAACCCCGTGCTGGTACGAATCTTATTATACGCAGAGTACCAGAATGGCAAGACGGCAGGTATGTCCGGTACTGGGTATGGGACGATTAGGGAAACTGATTAACGAATCGGTGCTTCCTTATGCGGCAACGACACGCAGACCGACAAGGGTTTCCCGTAGCAGCTTCTCGCTCGCGACAGACAAGGGGCCGAGCGGCGGACGAACCGGACCGGCGGGAAGACCGGCCATGTTCATAGCCGCCTTAATCGGCACAGGATTCGTTTCCACAAAGGTCGCCCGGAACAAAGGCAAAAGCTCAAAGTGCAACCGCCGCCCTTCCGCATAATCCCCACGGGCAAGAACCCCGGTAAAGGCGGCCATCTTCTGGGGGATAAGATTGCTGACAACCGAGATAACGCCCGTTCCGCCCAACGCCATCACGGGAAGGGTAAGGCCGTCGTCGCCTGAGATCACCTGGAAATCGGGCCGGATCTTCGACGCGGTATCAATGACCTCGCCAATCTGGTTGATGTCGCCGGATGCCTCTTTCACGCCGATGATCTGAGGAAACTGCATCAACTCCTTCATCAGCGTGGCGGGAATGTTCCGCCCGGTACGTCCGGGGATATTGTACACGACAATGGGAACGTCAACCGCCGCCGCCGCCTCGAAGTGTTTTAACAGCCCCGAATCGTTCGGCTTATTATAGTACGGAGTCGTGATTAACACGGCATCCGCGCCGAGGCTTTGCGCGCGCCTCGTATAAAAGAGCGTGGAACGTGTCGAGTTGGAACCCGTGCCGACAACGAGGGGGACTTTTCCCTTGACCGTCCCGACCGCGATCCTGATGAGCCGCTCCTCCTCGTCGTCGTCAAGCGTGGGTGTCTCGCCGGTCGTCCCCAGCGGCACCAGCCCGGCAACACCCTGTTCAAGTTGGAATTCAATGAGTTGCCGCCAGCCGTCATAATCAACCGTCCCGTCGTCTTTCAGCGGGGTAATGAGGGCCGTAAACGTGCCCGCCAGTTTTACCATAATGTTCTCCTTTGCACACCCCTCGTGCGTCACCAAATATCCGCCCCTATTTTACCGCATATCGCCGAATATGCCTATACCACGCACATCTTCCAAGCCCCGATCATTACTTGTTTTCAACTCCCCGATTTTCGGCAGAGTGGGAAGCCTCCCCCTCGCTCCGGACACGCAGTCCGGTCGAAAGGCCTGAGCCTAAAGGCGCGTCCACCCTTCCCTCCGTTTGGTCCTCCGCTACCCCCTCTCCTAGGAACGCGCCCCTAAGACCCCATCCCTACGGGAATTGAAAATGGAAAGTGGACAATCAGATCATTATCCATTAGCGCAACGCCCCCGGCTTCATCACAGCCTTTATCACAAAAAACCGCAGACGGCGCAATAGAGGGCGACACAGATGAAGAAGGTCCACAGATTACCCAGATTTCACAGATTGAGCGAGTCGTAATCCGTATAATCTGGGTAATCTGTGGACAATTTTATGTTTTCCTTGATATTTCTTTCCGAACGTGTTATATTACCCCTATGATGTTGACCGCAGCGAACGAAAAGACAGAATACGCCATTCACGGCCCACGGCCCACTCATAGCCCCCCGCGAACACTCATAATGAATTTAACCGCAAAGGCGAAAAAGGCGAAGAAGGTTTTTACCGGCAACTTCGCGCCCTGCCCCCAATCTGTCTGTTTAGCCAACTTTTAATATTTCC
>JAIRNN010000119.1 GCA_031257995.1 Spirochaetaceae bacterium
AAATCCATTTACCAAATGAAAATACGAGGTGAATGGCGCCTAAGCGAAACTACGGTAAAACTTAGAAAACTCTTTCAAAAATTGAAGCTAGACTACCTATTTTAAGCGGAGTTAGGGCTTAATTTGGTGATAGTCGGAACTGGACATGATTTGCTATATGACAAGCAAATTGGAACTCTGCAAAACGGCGATAGGAACGAAACCGCCGTTCATTGCGGAGAGCCGTTTATATACATCGTCAACGACAGAATCCGAAGCTCTAAACGCGGTGGAAAAGAGCGCGTTGTACCGGTTCAGGTATTTCGCAGCAAATCCTCCGGCGTTTCTGTTGCGCGCTTTTATGAAGCTGTGGTATGCGTTTACGGCGTTTATGTTGTTAAGACCGGGTGAGGCGGTGCTTGCGTTTGCGGTTATACATTTTCCTCTTTCAGACAAAACCCCGTAGTTTTTCGACCCGTCACAGAGCAAAAACGTGTTGCCGCTAACGCGCCCGGTGAACACGTTGAGAAGCTCTTCTTTGCTTGGGACGGCTCTGTTTATTGCCCTTGAAAATGCGCCGCCTTCACGCTCTGCCGCCGCGCACACGCGCACATATTCGTGTGAAATGCCGCGTTTTTCAGCTTTTGCCCCGTGTTTCCTTGCTTTGCGGTGATAACCGTCGGGGATTTTCCGGCCCTTTACGCTCTCCAAAATATACGTTTCATCCGCTTCGCACACCCCTTCGAGCAACTTTGGGCTGTCCGCCTGCTCCCGCTCAAGACAGTACAGGATTTTATGGCGCATATTGAAGACGGTTTCGTGGTGAAGGTCAAGCGCCGCTGCGGTTTCATCAATTGCTTTGCCTTCGATTGTGTCCCTTACTGCCTGTTTCCACACGGTTTCGCCGCTGTGGGAATGAGCTGCCGCCCTGCCGGTTGTTTCCACAAAAGATCCTCCGCATTCTTTGCACAAATACTGCCGTTTCCCGCTCTGACGACCGTTGCGAACAACGGAGTTTCCGCCGCACTTGGGATGTTCCGAAACCGGCCTTGTTCTCTCTTTTTCGCTTTCCCGCTTTATTTCCGTTAGCTTTTCTATTGCAATGCCCAGTCTGCTTTCCGGTAGTGACTTTGCCAAATCAAGCAATTTTTTGAGGTTGTTTTCCATAACGATATACCGCCTTTCCTCTCTTTTTTTAATCTCATGCTATACACTTTGTCAAGTCTTTTTCCGACTATCACCATTAATTTCTTTTTGCGTAGTTGAGCCTGTTTCAAAACTCCATGTTGTGGAGCGGGTAGACCTCTCTTGGGGCCATCTTGGGCCGGGACGTTTGAGGCTGTATGTTCCTCCTTTTCGGCCGTAGTTGAGGCCGTTAGCCGGGCGGGGGCGCGGGTTTGGAAGTGTTTTTCGCCGAAAAACTTGTCGTTATCGTCATCCCGTCCGAGCGGGGGCTGCCCCAAGACAAGGTGTAGGCAATAGCCGCCGGAATCTTCATTTTCGCCGACTTTTCCACCGCCGCCCAGTCCACTTCCTCCGCCCCCTCAGGCGGCCCGCCCCACAAGATATCCGACTCGTACCGCTCGCCCCACACGTGCCCCTTCCGTCCCGTCCGCGCGTTGAACCGCGCCGAAAACGTTTGCTTCATCCACTGCATTATCTTCGGTAGCTGGAGCCCGTCATCGGGCTTGATATAGAACGTGAGCCACGCCCCCTCAAGCCGGAAGCCGCGTATCTTGAAACCGTAACGCGCTTTCGTCTCACGGAGTATGCGGTGGAGGAGCGCTTTCGCCTCCGGCAACCGGAACAAGGGCTCTTCGATATTAACCGCCGTCCGGACCTCGTACCAGACGTGCTCGGCTAATTCTCTTTGTTGGCGCATATACAATGCCTCCTGTACTATATATATGCGGTTGGCAGCCGTATTGCTTTAATTTAACACGAAAAAAGATGAAAAAATCACATTTAACCGCAGATGAACACGGATGAAGCGGTGTCTGCTGTGAAAAATCTGCGTACATCCGTGCAATCCGCATTCATCTGTGGTTTTTTGGGATGAAGGCCGTGATTAAAACCGGGGGCGTTGCGAGGAGCGGGCCACCCGCAGAGGGGGTAGCGGAGGGCGAAGACCGGAGCGAAAGGGGAGACGGGGCCTGTTGCATTTATCTGCGATGAAACATTCATTGAGGCCCACCGTGTTGCGGAAATACCAAAACGCGCTCAACATTTCGCGCACGGCATTGGGTGTCCCCCATTTATCCCTGCAACGCGATCTCTTGAAATTTTTGCGGCAACGAGGGTATAATAAAAATGGATTATCGGCTGCCCGTAACGGGGGAACGGAAAACGAGGGGCAGGTTGGGAGGATTATGACGGTCAAAAAAACGGTGGACAGCAGGGCTTACGACGAATCGAAAATAAAAACGCTGTCATCGCTTGAACATATCCGGCTGAGGACAGGGATGTATATCGGGCGGCTGGGAGACGGCGGCAACCCGGACGATGGGATTTATGTGCTGTTGAAAGAAGTCGTGGACAACGCGATTGACGAGTTCATCATGGGAAACGGCAAGTCGGTCGAGATCACGGTGAAGGATGGGAAGGTCCTCGTGCGCGACTATGGACGGGGGATTCCGCTGGGGAAGCTCGTCGAATGTGTGTCCGTGATCAATACCGGCGCGAAGTACAACGACGAGGTGTTTCAATTTTCGGTTGGGCTCAACGGCGTGGGAACGAAGGCGGTAAACGCGCTTTCTTCGCATTTCCGTATCGTTTCGATGCGTGACGGCGAGGCGGCGGAGGCGGTCTTTGCGCGGGGCGTGCTGCAAAGCCAGAAGCGGGGGAAGCCCAAAACGCCGCAGAAGACGGGGACGTATGTCGAGTTTGTGCCCGATGCCGAGATTTTTCCCCGTTACCAGTTCAATATGGAATTCGTCGAGCGGCGGATCAAAAATTATTCTTTCTTGAATTCCGGTCTCACGCTGGTGCTGAACGGCGTTTCCTACACGAGTAAGCGCGGGTTGCTGGATTTGCTGAACGAGGAGTTGGGAGAGCCGGACAATGCGGACAGTGTAGCGGGTAGCGCGGGTAAGGGGAAAAACGCGGCAGGTGACGAGGACGCGCCTTCCGCCTATTCGCTGTATCCGATTGCCTACTACAAGGGCGAGCATGGCGGCCACGGCGGCCACATCGAAATTGCGTTCACCCACACGAACAACTACGGTGAACAGTACTTTTCGTTTGTGAACGGGCAGTTTACCAGTGACGGGGGAACGCATCTTTCGGCCTTCAAAGAAGGTTACTTGAAAGGGGTGCAGGCGTTTTTCAAGAAGGATTATCGGAGTGAGGACGTACGTGAAGGGGTAATCGCGGCGGTCGCGGTGAAGTTGAAAGAGCCGGTGTTTGAGAGCCAGACGAAGAACAAACTGGGCAACGCCGACATTCGTGGACCGCTCGTGGCC
This sequence comes from Spirochaetaceae bacterium, assembly GCA_031257995.1. Taxonomy (GTDB): domain Bacteria; phylum Spirochaetota; class Spirochaetia; order Treponematales; family Breznakiellaceae; genus JAIRNN01. The sequence continues at coordinate 3,441 of JAIRNN010000119.1, forward strand.
GAGGTACGCGCCGCCGTGGAGGACTGGCTCCACCGGAACAACGATGCTGCGAAGAAGCTGGAACAGAAAATCCTCGCCAACGAAACCCTGCGTACCGAGTTGTCGGCGGTGAAGAAAGAAGCGCGGGAAGCGGCACGGAAGATCGCGCTCAAGATCCCCAAGCTGAAAGACTGCAAGTTTCATCTTGACGACGGTTCAAAGGGGGAGTTTTCCACGATATTTATCACGGAGGGCGACTCGGCGGCGGGCTCGATGGTTACCTCGCGGGACGTAATGACCCAGGCGATTTTCGCGCTGCGCGGGAAGGTGGAGAATATGTACGCCAAAAAACGCGCCGCCATCTACAAGAACGAGGAACTTTTCAACCTGATGATGGCACTCGGTATCGACAACGATGTGTCCGGCCTGCGTTACGGCCGCATCGTGATCGCCACCGATGCGGACTTCGACGGTTTCCACATCCGTAACCTCCTCCTCACTTTCTTTCTCTCGTATTTTGAGGAACTGGTTACCGGCGGCAAGATTTTCATCCTAGAAACGCCGCTTTTCCGCGTCCGCACGAAGAAAGAGACCTGTTATTGCTACACGGACAAGGAACGCGATGATCTTGTGAAGAGGCTGGGCGCGTCAAGCGAGGTTACGCGGTTCAAGGGACTGGGCGAGATCAGCCCGAAAGAGTTCGGCCAGTTCATCGGCCCGGACATCCGCCTCATCCCCGTTTCGGTGAGTACGCTGAAAGCGGTGCCGCAGGTCTTGGGCTTCTACATGGGCAAAAACACGCCGGAACGCCGCGAATACATCATGAAAAATCTGGTGGATACTCTGTGAGCGTTACAAATCAGGGTTTGCCACAGATTAACGCAGATGGTGCCATATATGGGGCTACGCAGATTTTTCACCCCGCGTCCCGCTTAAGCCTGTGTAATCTGTGTGTCTTCTTCATCCGCGCTAATCTGTATAATTCTGTTCATCTGTGGTTTCCTGTGATTAAGGCCGTGATTAAGGCTGGGGGTGTTACGGGGACGGTTCCGGCATCCGTTGTATTTATGTACGGTAAAACATTCTTGGGGTCCGCACTGTGCCGCAGAAGTGGCAAAACGCGCCTGGCACAACCCTAGTTGTGACTTAACCGTTGTGCCCGTTTCGTGCGCGGCCAATGGGTGCCCCGCAGAGGGGGTAAGCGGAGGGCGCAGGAGCATAGGAGGAGGGGCCTGTTGCATTTATCTGAGGTGGAGCATTTTTTGGGCCCCGCACCGTGCCGCAAAAATGCCAAAGCACGCCAAGCGCAACGGCTGTGCTAGGCACAGCTAGGGTTGCGTCTGTTTCGCGTGCGCATTGGGTGTCCCCCACCTGATTGGCAAGCAACGTTTTTCGCCCACTACCACCGCCCGTTTCCCATCACGCCGCTCCAAGGAAGGCCCCTGTGGGGCCGTAGGGGGATACCGCCGTTATTCCCCCGCTACGCCGTCCCCAAGGGAAGCCCCTCCGGGGCCGTTGCGAGGAGTTGTAACAAACGCTTTCGTAACAAACTCTTCCATAATAATTACACTCCTTATGACAAGACGCTTTCGCGACCCGATTACCTTGATCCTCATTCTCCTTACCCCTGAAGGGGCTTTACTTGTATGCGGCTTAACAGAACAGGCGGTTTCATTCGCGCCTGTCCGTGTTGTCCGCAGGGTTTATCCGCTCTGCATCCCTCTACGGGGTCGGGCGGATGTCCAGCTTATCATTCTCTCCCAGTGTATCGTTTTTGGATTCCGAGCTGCTCGCTACGTAGACCGCATGGCCTGTGCCGCTTGTCGAGGTGTTGTTGTTTTTGTCCCCGTCGTTACCGGGGGTGGTAGTATCGTCATCGCCGTAAATAATGCCGCCGTTCTTAAAGAAGGTGGCGCCGTTAGACACGAGCACGCCGCCGCCGCTACTGGCGGCAATCCCTTTGACGAGCTTATTGCCGCTGACGGCCCCGCCGTTCATGGTGAATGTGCCGCCCGCCACGTACACACCGCTGCCAAGCCAATTTGGGGCGGTATTGCCGCTGATGGTCCCGCCGTTTTCAAGGATGAGATGCCCGTAGGCCTCTACCTTAATGAGAGGGGCGTTGTTTGTGCCTTCGCCGCTTTCATTCTTATTGTTGTCCAAGCCCGCAAAGGTGATGTTCTTCAGCGTCGGGGTAACACCCGCCCCCACCGTGATGAGGGAGCTCTTATTCGGCCCGGTCAAGTCCACGGTCATCCCCCCGCCGTCGATGGTCAGGTTGGCAGGGCTGGTGTAGAAGTAGACACTCGAATCGCCTGAATGCCGGAGAACGAGCCCCTCTGCGGGGAGATCCCCGACCCCCAGTTCCACCGTTTCCAGCGCTCCATCCGATGCCGGCGGCAACTGAATGACGAGGGAGGACTCGTCCGCAGCCGCCCTTATCACATCTATGGCACTGCTCTCGTTCTCGGTACCGTTGCTAAACGTTGCCGCCGCCGTTGCCTCCTTCGCCGGGGTGTCTTTCGGCTCCTCCGGTTCCGTCTCCCCGCCGCCCATGAACTCTTGCAGAAACTCGCACCGTCAAAACGAGCGCGAGCGCGAGCAGTGCCGTAGCCCCGCCGCGAGAACCTGTAACAATCCTTTTCTCTTCCATAATTATACTCCTATAAAAAGTATGAAAAGACGCTTGCGCGTCTCAATCACCATTAATAATGCCCGTTTAACCGCCACAGGCGGTTGCAACGTACCCGCCGAACGCCCTGCGGTGTTCACCCTGAACTCCCGATGGAGTACCGTTCGTATTCCCTAAGGAATAAGGTTCGTATTCCCTACGGAATGCCTCTTGCATTTCTTAGAGAGTACTGCCGATGCTCCCTGCAAAGTATCGGTCGTACTTCGCGGGAAGCGCCCCTGCCCACCGCTTGGTTGCGTCCCCCGTACCCGCATGGACGCAAGAATGTCCTCCCGCATGAGCGGGCCTCGTTGCTGGTACGGGCAACGCAGGCCCTCGACACCCTCCAGATTGTTAAGGGTCAATGGGATAGGAGAAAAAAGGTAAGAGATACAAAGATGAGGGATACGAAGATGAGAGGCGGGAGTCTTTACCTAAAGATAAAGCGTTGAACTGTCTGAATAGGAAACAGTGATAATAGGAAAGCCCGTTTTCAGAGGGGGCTTGACACGCTTTTTGCGAAATATTATAAGGCGGGGTACATGAGTGAAGCCGTGAAGGGAGTATGCTGTCTTTTCGTTTTGCTGCGGTCAACATCATGGGGATGATATAACACATCTCAAAAGAAATATCAGGAAAAACACAAAAAAACACAGGATTTCATCAGATTTAACCACGAACCTTTACGAACTTCTATTTCGCAATCCTTTTATCCCGTTCGTGTGGTTCGTGGTTAAAGCTGATGAAGGCTGTGATTGAGGCCGGGGGCCTCCCCCTTCGGGGGAATGGATAATGAGCGCGAAAATCATTATCCATTTTCAATTTCCCGTAGGAGCGAGGGGGAGACTTCCCCCTCCTTACCTCCGGCAACTAACCACTCTCCCTAACAACCGCTAAATCTTGTCTACCAGCATCGAGCATTTACCGGACGGTATCGGCAGGGTCTTTTTTTTGCGGTCGATGACGTTGATCGTGAAATAGTAGAGTTTTTCGCTTTCCATGTGTATCTCCCAGCCGCGAGTCGATTTGTTGGACAGGATGGTGATGAGATTTTTCTTGAGCGACAGGTTTTCGATGCCCATGATCTCCATATTTGGGACAATCCAGTCGACGGTTTTGCGCGGCAGGGAGATGAAAAGGCCGACGACGTTTTCGATCATCAGCGAGATAGTCGAGAGGGCGGTGTAGGCGAGGCATTGCTTGCGGGGGAAAGCGGCTTGCGGGGAATCGCCGGAATGGAGATTGGGCGGCGGCAGGGCGGGGCCTTCCCGTGTAGGCAGATAGGCTTCCCAGAGCGATCCCTTGTGGTGGTCGCCGTCCGGGCTCATCGAGTCCAGCACGAAGTAGAGGTGGCGGATGGCACACTCGCGGGCCAGGTCGTATTTCTGGTAACGTTCCAACCCTTTGAGTACCATGAAGGTGAGGTGGGGGAACACCGAGCCGGAATAACCGTGCCCGTCTTCACGGAAAGCCTTCTCGTTCAGCGCGACCGACGGGAAGGGGTGTTCCGCCCCAAAAAACGCGGGGTCGGAGAGCTTGGTGATCAGGCGGTCGGCCTTGTCGATGTTGGGAATCTCGGCGAGGAGCGGCCAGTAACCAGCAATCGTCTTCACCATGATCTTCTTTTCACGCTTGTCGGTGTCGTAATAAAAGCCGCTGTCCGCATCCCACATGAGGCCGTTGATACGGGTCTTGAGCGCGAAATACCGCTGTTTGTAGCGGATGCTCATGTCCTTGTCGTTGAGCAGGTCGGACAGCGCGGACATATACACGGCATTTATTGCCATCGCCGCGTTAAAGTCGAGAGGATATGCGGCTTTCTCTCGCGGCGAGTTCCACCAGCCGGTCGCGCAGACCGGCGTTTCGTAAAGGCCGTTGGCCCGTTTGAACGTCGCGTCCAGCCACTCGTTGTACTTGTCGATGATGGGAACCACCTCGCGGATCCGCTTCTTGTTGGCGGTCTTATGGTAATGGTTGAACTCGGCCCACGCGAAAAGCGGCATCCCGACACTTTCCGGGTTGGCGGAATCCACTATGCGGGAACCGTCGGCGGCGTTGTAGGCTGAACGGATCGCGCCGTTTGCCTCCTGCTTCGAGTAAAGATAATCCAACCCGGTGCTTGCGGGATATATCTTGTTCGAATAGACAAGAAAGAACGAAGAAAAAATCGCGGTATTCTGGTCTATCGTCCCTTCGGACGAAACAAACAATTTCTCGTCTGAGTCCGCTGCTTCGCAGAGGCAATCCGACACCCAAATTTGGGTCTTATCATAAATATCAACAAAATCCTGGTCATAAAAGTGAATGCGGGGAAAGTCACGTCTTGTCACATCGTCTCCTCTAAAAGAGTCATCCCCAACCACTTTAAGTAACCGGGGAAACTAATTATACTAGAAAAAATTGTTTTTGTCAATTAAAATGTGTTCATGCCGATAAAAATTCCTCGCGGACTACCCGCTTATGACACGCTTACTCGTGAAAACGTCTTTGTGATGACCTCGGAACGCGCTGAGACACAGGACATTCGTCCGCTCAAGGTGGCCATCGCCAATCTGATGCCGACCACGATCGACACGGAGATTCAGTTGTTGCGGCTTCTGGGCAACACGCCGATCCAGATCGACATAAGCCTCATCCGCATGAGCAGCCACGAGTCCCATAACGCGCCGGAAGGCCACCTTGAAAAGTTTTACGTTACCTCCCAAGAGGTGCTGGACCGCCGTTTTGACGGCATTATCGTTACCGGGGCCCCGGTGGAGACATTGCCCTTCGAGGAAGTCGACTATTGGGACGAACTTTGCTCGGTTTTCGACTGGGCAGACAAAAACGTTTACTCAAGCCTGCACATCTGCTGGGGTGCGCAGGCGGGTTTGTACCATAGATACGGCATCCCCAAACGCGGTTTGCCGAAAAAACTCTTCGGTATCTTCCCCGCCGCCATCAACGAAGACCACATCCCCCTCTTTCGCGGCTTCGACGACGAGTTTCTCGCCCCGCAGTCCCGCCATACGGAGATCGACCGCCTGAAAATCGCCGGACACCCTGACCTCACCATCCGTTCGGCAACTGAGGAAGTTGGCGCATTCATCGTTACCGCCAAAGACGAGCGGGAGATCTATGTAACCGGCCACCTTGAGTACGACCCTTTCACGCTCGACCGCGAATACAAGCGGGATGCAGCGCGGGGTGAAAAGATCAGTCCGCCTGCAAACTACTACCCGAACAATTGTCCCGTATTCCCGCCTGTCGTCCGTTGGCGCAGCCACGCCCACCTTTTCTTCCGCAACTGGATCGGCGAAGTCTACCAAGGCACCCCGTTCAACTTGGACGAGTTGTAGCATGAGGCTGAAGGGGAACTGCTGGGACAACGCGCGTGCGGAGAGTTTTTTCAAGACGCTGAAATGGAAACCCTGAACGGCAGGCAGAATGCGGCGGCGGTACGGGCTTCGGTATTTCAGTACATCGGGTCGTACTGCAACCGCATACATTCGGCGCTTGACTGTCTGGCGCCGGCAAGTGTAACTTTGAAAAAAAGCGGCTTAGCCTGTCGTCCACCTGAGGGGGCCAGTCCGATCTGTGGTCAGCGTGATATGATATCCTCACTACTTTTTTAAAATCTTTTCCATTGGCCTCCCTTTAATTCATCAACCAGTTTGTCTAAACAACGAATGTTCCGCATAAGGCTGTCTTCGATCTCTTCCACACGGCAACCGCAAATGACCCCGGTTATTTTTGAAGTACTGGGATTGATGTGCGGCGCCCGCGCGAAAAAAGTTTCAAAATCGCCGTTTTCGTCAATTTGCCTTTGCAATGGCTTGCCGGCCGTATCCCGTCAGCCAGCAAATCACGTCATCCGCCTCTACCTTTGTGCGCCCCTTCTTTTCCGCTTTCTGAACATAAAGCGGATAGACACTCGCAAAAGGCATTGCAAATACTTTTGCTTTTTCCATAATTCTTTTTAAGCCGTCAGCAACGCCGCCGCCTTCTCCGCGAGAGCCTCCGCGCCCAGCCCGAACCGCTTCACCAGATAGTCCTGCGTTCCTACCTCGCCGAACTCATCGCGGATGCCGATACGGGCGAATCTCCCCGTGTATCCGGCTTCGATCAGTGTTTCGGCAACCGCCGCGCCCAGCCCGCCGTTGATCTGGGCGTTTTCGGCGGAGATGACAGCCTTCACCTTGCGGGCCGCCGTGATAACCGCCGCCGTGTCAAACGGCTTTAACGACAGCACGTCGAGCACCCCCGCGTCAATGCCCTTTCCTGCGAGAATCTCACGGGCCTTCAACGCCTCGCCCACCATCAACGCGCCCAAAGTGACAAGAAGCACGTCCTTGCCGGGTTTCAGTGTTTTCGACTTGCCCACTTCAAACGTTTCGTCCGTGTCATAGATGAAAGGGACGGCCTTGCGCGGGATACGAATGTAGAAACAGCCGTACGTTTCGGCGGCCTTGCGGATGAGGGCGGCACAGGAAACGGGGTCTGAAGGTTCGATGATGTTCAGTTTGGGGATAACCCGCATGAGGGCCAAGTCTTCAAAGGGCATGTGAGTGCCGCCGTTGAACGCCGCCGTCACGCCGGGGTCGGTCGCCACGAGCTTCACGTTAAGCCGCGCGTAATTCGCCGAAAGGAAGAACTGGTCGTAGACGCGGCGTGACGAGAACGACCCGAACGATGCGGCAAACGGGATTTTCCCCACCGCCGAGAGGCCGGACGCGATGCCCACCATGTTCGCCTCGGCGATACCCACGTTGAAAAACCGGTCGGGAAACTGCTTCTTGAACAGGCCGGTATTCGTACAACTGGCCAAGTCCGCTTCCAGCACGACAATATTGGGGTTTTTCGCCCCCAGCTCCAGCAACGTATCAACGTATGCCGCCCGCATTTCTTTCGTTTCAGCCATGATTTCCTCCTTCCCTTACGCCGTCTTGTCCAGTGCCGCAATCGCTTCCTCGGCCTTCGCGAGGTCAAACGCCATGCTGTGGTTTTTCTCGACACCCTCGGCAAAGAAACACCCCTTGCCCTTTATCGTGTTCATGATAATCATAGAGGGCTTCTCCTTCTGGGCCTTCGCCGCGTCAATCGCCGCGTCAAGGGCGGCAAAGTCATGCCCGTCCACACTCTGCGTGAACCAGCCGAACGCCTTCCACTTGGCCTCAAGATCGCCCAAGTCAAGGATGTCCTTCACAAAGCCGTCCAGTTGCTGTTTGTTAAAGTCGGTAAACGCCACCACGTTGGAAAGGCCGTGCGCCCCGGCATAGAGGGCCCCTTCCCATATCTGCCCCTCGTCGCTCTCCCCATCGCCGATAATCGTGTAGACGGTGGCGGGAATCTTGTCCAGCCTGAGCCCCAGCGCGATGCCGAGCGCGGCGGAAAAGCCCTGCCCCAACGAACCGGTCGTCATATCGATGCCCGGCGTGAGGTTCCGGTCGCAGTGGCTGGGCAGCCTCGTGCCCCCCTTGTTCAGCGTCCAGAGCCAGTCAACCGGAAAATAACCCTTGGAAGCCAACGTCGCGTAGACCGCCGGGCCGGAATGCCCCTTCGACACGACCAGTTGATCGCGGTCCTTCTTGCGCGGATTTTCCGGGTCCACATTCATCTTCCGGTAATAGAGCAGCGTGAGCAGGTCAACGATAGACATCGCCCCGCCGATATGCCCGCTCCCCAGCGTCCCGATTTCCCTAATCGTGAGTTTTCGGATTTCGAGCGCCTTTTGCTTCAGTTCGTCAATCTCTTTCTGTTCCATGACCGCCTCCTAATATATCCTCTCCGCCGCTGCGATCCTCTTTTCACATAATGACCCGGTACGCAACGACTTTTTTGCCGATTCGGCGCATTGAGCGACACAAAAAGGCGTTCTGTCGCCGGAAAACCCATTCCCCGCGCTCCGCCTTTCGCACAACGAACACTTTGCCGTATCAACGAGAATGTCGCCCGCCACGACAACGATAGCGTCCCGTGCGCACTTCAAGAGACACGCCGTCTGGGCGCAATCGTCACAACGAATAAGAATCACCGCATTTATCTGCCCGGAGGGAGACTCGAACTCCCAAACCTCGCGGCACTAGTACCTGAAACTAGCGTGTCTACCAATTTCACCATCCGGGCAACACCGATACCTTAACACCTTTTTCGATTATGGTCAAGCAGACGGGTGGAATCACGTTTAACCGCAGCGGCCGGCACAAATGAACACAGATTTTTCAGACCGCGCCTTTTTAACCCCGTGTCAAATCCGCGTTAATCCGCGTATCTCTTCGTTTGTAAGGCTTTAGCGCAGGACTTTTAAGCCCCAAAAACCGCAAGACTTGAAACGGACTTTAGTCCGCAACAAAATAGTTGTGGGCCAAGCCTGTTCATGGCCCTATTTGTTGTCAATGCATCGCGCATTTCTCCGCGATAGATAATCGCAAATAAAAATCCCCGCCGCAAGCGGCGGGGTATTGAAGATTTTCCCTTGAAATCTTTGCGTATGCGGGGGAACAAATCCCCCGCACCCCCAGTTTTAACCGCCCCAAGGGGCGGGGTAT
>JAIRNN010000155.1 GCA_031257995.1 Spirochaetaceae bacterium
TAGAAAAAGACTGGGCAAATATGAAGCGTACTTTGCGTGACACCGCTGCTTTTTGCGATTTACTTCAGACTGCAATTTACAATTATTGGTGTTAGGTCTATTTAAGTGAAACTACTATATACCACACCCGAAAAAACTTGTCAAGCGGGCGCCCCAAAAAAAACGTGAAAAAAGTTACAGGAACCGTAAATCAACACGGATAGACGCGGATTCTTCATAGCGGGTCCCGCCGTGTTCGTCCGTTGCGTTCATCTGCAGTTAAACGTGTATCCAAGCCCGTGATGAAGGCGGGGCGGTTGACACAGAGAAGGGTATCTGTTATGCTCTACTATGGAGGTTGTTGTGGCCGACATTGATTTGGATGATTATATACGGAAGGTGAAGGACTTTCCAAAGCCGGGGATTCTTTTCTACGATGTAACCGGCATTCTCGCTGCGCCTGAGGCGTTTCGGTTCTGTATCGACAGGATGGTCGCGCTGTACAAGGACAAGAACATCGAGGCGGTCGCGTCTATCGAGTCGCGGGGGTTTATTTTCGCGGCGGCTTTCGCGGACCGGCTGGGGATTCCGCAGATTCTCATCCGCAAGAAGGGGAAGTTGCCGGGGAAGGTTATCCGTAAAGAGTACGCGCTCGAATACGGGACGAGCGAGATCGAGATTCAGGAGGTCGACATCCCCAAGGGGCGGCGGGTGTTGCTTGCGGACGATCTTTTTGCCACCGGGGGGACGTTCCGGGCGGCTCACGACATTCTGGTGGAGGGCGGCGCGCTCGTGCCTGAGGTTTTCGGCGTGATCGGGCTTCCCTTTCTGCATTATGACAAACAGTTGCCGGGGATTCCCGTTACAACGTTGATAAATTACAACAACGAATAGCGCGAGGGCGCGTTCACACGAGGAGTGGGCATGGTTATACAAAGAAAAAATATGCGGGTCGAGGTGAAGGCGCGTCTTCGTGAAGGGGAGGGTGCTGTTACGCTGACCCATCTCGTTCCGGCGGCGGCGCGGCGGCGCTGTGGTCTTTTTGCCGAGCTTTCGCTTGAACCGGGCGCATCGATCGGGTATCACGATCATCCGCAGGATGTCGAGTATTTTATCATTCAGCACGGAACGGGGCTGGTCAACGATAACGGGGCGGAGGTTCCCGTGCGGAAGGGGGATGTGGTGATTACCGGCAACGGCTCGTTTCACGGCATCAAAAATACAGGCCCCGGTACGCTTGACATGATCGCGGTGATTATGGACTTGTAACGCGCCCCTCAGGGTCCCCTACGGGGGAATGGATAATGGATAATTGAAAGGGATAATGGATAATCGAAAGGGATAATGGTCATTTTCAATTATCCACTTTTCATTTTCAATTCCTCGTAGGGATGGGGGGGCGTTGCGGGGGGCCTCCCCCGCAGAGGGGGTAGCGGAGGACCAAACGGAGGGCGCGCTTGCAGAGCAAGCGTTTGCGGACGCGCCTTTAGGCGTGGACGTAGCGACCGGAGTGCGTGTCCGGAGCGAGGGGGAGACTTCCCCCACCTGATGTTTATAGTTGATAATGGAAGTACGATGATAACGATACGGACGCAGGATGGCAACAACTTTACCGAGATTCCTCATTTCAAGCACGGATGCTGGGTAGACGCGCGCAATGTGACGGGGGAGGATCTGAAACGCCTTGAACAGGATTTTGGGGTGGAGGCCGAGCTGCTCACCGATATTATGGACACGGACGAGCAGTCCCGTATCGAATACGAAGACGAGTATACGGCGCTGATCGTCCGGTTGCCGGTCTACGACGGATCGTACGAGATTTCCTGTTTTACCGTGCCGCTGGGGATCGTCATTTTTCCCGACAAGATCATCACGGTCTGTCAGCGGACATCCGAGGCGCTGGACGACATCTCGGCGAACCGTGTGCGGGGGCTCGTGTTTCGCAATACGAGTGCGTTTGTGCTGAATATGCTGGGCCGGGCGGCGTTCGCGTTTCTCAAATCGCTGAAAGAACTGAACAAAAACGCGAACATCATAGAACGGCAACTGCAAAAGTCGATACGGAACAACGAGTTGATTCAGCTTCTGTCGATTCAGAAGTCGCTGGTTTTTTTCACGACGAGTATCAAGACGAATGAGCTTCTGCTGGAAAAGTTAAAGAAGAGCCCGCTTATCCGGGGTAACGAGGAGGACGAGGAGTTGCTGGACGACGTGATGACGGAAAACGTGCAGGCGCTGGAGATGGCCAACATCTATTCGTCCATTCTTACCGGCACGATGGATGCCTTTGCCAGCGTCATCTCAAACAACATGAACATCGTGATGAAGCGGCTCGCCATCATCAACATCGTGCTGATGATCCCGACATTGATCTACAGTTTTTACGGGATGAATGTTCCGCTTCCCGGACAGCATTGGCCCTTCGCGGTTTTGGCGATCATCTTGGGGAGTCTGGTCATAGCGGGGCTGGGGGTCATCGTGCTTTCAATAGAAGGTTCCTATAAACAGATCAATCCTCCACCGAAACACAAAAAACATTCAATACATCCAATACATCCAACACATCGAGGAAAATCAATTTATCATGTCTGAGATAGATAACGCAAATCAAAATTTTCAAAGCGCAGACGATGCGCCGCTCTTTTTGCTGGGCGACGAGGCGGCGGCTCTCGCCGCGATTCACGCGGGGCTTTCCGCCGCCTACGGGTATCCCGGAACGCCGTCCACGGAGATTCTGGAGTGGCTTATCGACCGTTACGAAAAAGGCGGCGGGGTACCGGCCCGCTGGTGTTCCAACGAGAAAACGGCGCTGGAAGGGGCTCTGGGCGTGTCCTTTGCCGGGAAACGGACGCTGGTAACGATGAAGCACGTGGGTCTCAATGTCGCCGCCGACCCTTACGTGAACAGCGCGTTGCTGGGTATCAACGGCGGACTGGTACTCACCGTGGCCGATGATCCGGGGATGCACAGTTCTCAGGACGAGCAGGATTCCCGGTTTTACGCGGCGTTTGCCCGCGCTCCCTGTCTGGAACCCCGCAGCGCCCAGGAAGCCTACGATATGGCGCGGGAGGCGTTTGACGTGTCCGAGCGTTTTCATCTGCCGGTGATCCTCAGGCTTACCACCCGGATCGCCCACGCCCGCGCCCGTGTTACGCCGCGTCCGCCCGTTCCGCAAAACGCGGCGCGAAAACCCGCGTCAAAGGCGGAATGGATCCTGCTTCCGGCAAACGCGCGGAACAACTACGCCGCCCTCATCGAAAAACAGAAGGACCTCGCTGCATGGTCGGAATGCCATCCGGCGAACATAATGGAAGACGGAGAGGGCGGCTCTGCTGCCATCACGGTTATCACATCGGGGCTGGGCGGAAACTACTACGAAGAAAACCGCGATGATTTTGCCGCGCAACGGGGCAAACCGCGCCGCCTCCACATCGGGACGTATCCTTTGCCTGTCGAAAAAATAAGACGAGTTTGTGCGGAGACCCGCGAGATTTTCGTGATCGAGGAGGGGCAGCCCTTTATCGAAGAAAAACTCGCCGGTTTGCTTGACACGGGGAAGGTTATCCACGGGAAACTCGACGGCACATTGCCTTCGAGCGGCGAGCTTGACGCGGACATTGTTCGTAAGGGGCTGGGCCTTCCGCCGTTGCCTGTAGCCGGGCCCTTGGCCGGATTTACGGTTCCGGGCCGGCCTCCCCAGCTCTGTCAGGGCTGTCCGCACATCGACAGTTACACGGTGATCAAAGACTTTATTTCCGGCCTTGACCAGGCTGAATACGCGGTGAACGCCGACATCGGCTGTTATTCGTTAGGCGCGGCGGGGAAAATTGCCGTGCCGGAGAGCATCGTTTGTATGGGCGCATCGGTCGGTATGGCTCGCGGCGCGGCGGAAGCCGGGGTCAAGTACGCCATCGCCGTCATCGGGGATTCGACCTTCCTCCATTCTGGCATCCCGTCTCTGATAGACGCCGTTGCCCACAACGCGCCGATGACGCTGGTGATCCTTGACAACACCATTGTCGCGATGACCGGCTGTCAGGAGCCCATTGTGCCCTCGGCCTCACTTAAAAACCTCATCTTGGGCACGGGCGTTGATTCTTCCCATCTGGTCTTTCTTCCGGCGCGGGCGGCGCAAAGGGAAGAAAACCTTGCGGCGTTCAGGCGGGAGATGGAGTACCGGGGTGTTTCAGTGGTGGTGTTTCAGCGCGAGTGTCTTGAAGCGGCGCGCAAACGGAAGAAAACAACGCCAAATACCGGCGGGAAAGGGCAGGGCAGCGGAGAGACGGAGCGCGTATGAAAAAAGATATAATCTTGGCGGGAGTCGGAGGACAGGGCGTTCTCTCGATCGCGGCGGTTCTCGCGCGGGCGGCTTCGGCGGCGGGCTTGAATGTCCGCCAGTCCGAGGTTCACGGCATGGCCCAGCGGGGCGGGGCGGTGCTGTCCCATCTCCGTATCGCCGATTCGGGGATAGCCTCTGACCTCATCCCTCGCGGGAGGGCCGGACTCATCCTCTCGATGGAACTGCTTGAAAGCCTTCGTTACACCCATTTTCTTGCCCCGGATGGCGCAATCGTTACCGCGAGCGAGACGATTGTCAACATCGAGAACTACCCCGGCAGGGAGGCGGTTGTTAGCGGGATCGGGCGTTTCCCCGCATCGCGCATCATTGAGGCATCCGCCCTTGCCAGGCAAGCAGGAAACCATCGCGCCGTCAACATGGTGATGGCCGGAGCCGCGTCCGGCTTCCTGCCGGAGATACCGCTTGCCGTCTTTGAAAGCGTCATACGGGAGATGTTTTCATCCCGCGCCCCCGAAGCAAATGTCGAAGCCTTCCGCTTGGGAAGGGGATAAAAAGGGGATAGCTCTGGACATCGAGCAGCATTATTTCCGTTCAAAGATTTTTGCCGCGATACGCGCGTTTTTTGACAAGGCGGGGTACATTGAGGTGGACACGCCGCTTCTGTCGCCGGACTTGATCCCCGAAAGCTGTCTCGAAGTGTTTCGCACGGAACGGCTTCTTCCCGTTGGCGGGAGCGGTTCGAGCGGAAAGGCGGGGGACTTGTATCTTGTGCCTTCCCCGGAAATTTATATGAAAAAGATTATCGCGGCGCATAAAAAAAGCATCTACCAGATTTGCAAATGTTTCCGCAACGGCGAAAGTGTCGGGCGTATTCACAACTACGAGTTCACGATGCTTGAGTATTACACGGTGGGCGCGGATTATCTTGATTCCGTGCGGATTACCGAGAATCTGTTTGCGGCGTTGCTCCGGTTGCTGCCGGGACTTGGGCTGTCCGAGTCCGATGAGATACGGCCGCCGTTTACACGTATGACGGTGAACGAGGCGTTTATCGCCTACGCGGGCTTTGATTTGTACGAGGCGGCGGAAAGGGGAACGCTGTTTGACGAGGCGCGGAAAAGAGGGATACCGGCGCCTGAGGGGACGGGAACGGCGGTTCTCTACGACTTGCTCTTTGTACAGGAGGTGGAGCCGAGGCTGGGCAAGGATCGTCCGCTGGTTTTGACAGATTACCCGGCGTTTGTGCCGACACTGGCGCGGCTTGGCCCGGACGGGCGAACACGAGAGCGGTGGGAACTGTATATGCACGGGGTGGAGCTTGCCAACTGCTATTCTGAGGAGACGGACGGGACCGCCGTGAGACGGTTCTTCGAGGAGGAGGCAAAGGAAAAAGAACGCCGCGCCATCGTCCGCCACGCCGTTGACCACGACTACTGGAAGATGTTTTCACCCGAAAACGGGCATGGGTTCCCCGCGTGTTCTGGCGCCGCGATGGGGCTTGACCGCCTGTTGATGGTGCTTGCCGGGCGGAAGACTATCGGTTAGGCGGGATCCCGTTTTAACTGCAGATAAAGAGGGTCGGCGGATTGCGCCGCCTATAACGATGCGGATTTTCGCGGGTAAAAAGGGGGAAGTCGCGGCTGCTTCGAATAGGAAGGAAAGGAAAAAAATTGGTAACTATTCAGTTGCATGGAAAGTCAGGAATAAAAACCACGGAAAACGCGGAATCACGCAGAATTTTACTCTGTAATCCTGCTTTTCCGCGTCTTTTCCGCGTTTTCCGTGGTAAAAAAGAGAAGAAAAAGGTCCACAGATTACGCAGATTACACGGATACCCACAGATTTTCACCCCATGCCTCTGCGCTTAAACGTGAATACCAGCCCTTTTGACAACTTTTCGCAACTTGTGGTATAAAGACCTCTGCGCTTCACCGGGGCAAGCCGGGGCGGCGCTCTATTTTGATGAATATACTGATGGTAATGAAAAAAGTGATAAAAACGAAAAGAGCGGAAAAAGGGGCTAAAACACGTGTTTCAGGCCGTCTGGAGGCGGTTTCAGGGTGTTTAGGGCCTAAATAAAGTACGGAGGTCCCCCTTCCATTCGTAACGCCGCTCTCTTTTAACCTCTTTTTCTCTTTTCGCGGGGCCTTTTCCCGCTTCTCCGGACGCCTATTCCTTTGTCCTTTCATTTTCCCTGACCTATCCGTTCAAGAGGCTGGCAACTGCCGGCCGCCCAACCAGCTAACCGCCGCTCACAGAGAAAGTCGCGGCCCAAAGGCCGTAGATATATTTTTTAAGGAGGCCGATTATGGCATTAGATTTTACGGTTAAAGACATAGCCCACAAGGTTGTGGCGAAGTTTGTACCGGCGTATCTTCCCGAAGCGAAGAAGCCGTACTATCTCAAGGCGGTGTTCCAGCCGGAGCTGGACATTCACGAGATCGCGAGCAAGGCGGAGGTGTACAACATCACGACCCCGCCCAAGGTCATTGAGGAGGGCTTCAACGCCGCCTGCGAGCTCATCTACTGCCTGCTGGGGGACGGGCGCCGGATCAAAACCCCGCTCTGCACCGTGCGGACGCGGCTGCCCGGCGAGTACGGCGGCTCCGAGACCGGCCTGGCCCCCGGCGCGCGCCCTGAAGCGCACGCGCAGGCCGCGCCCGAACTGCGGGAATACATCGCCGGGCGGGTGCAAGTAGTGTTCGACGGCATCGAAGACACCGGCGGCTTCATCGCCGAAGCGGTGGACGAGAGCAACGGGCACGTGAACACGACGATGACCGAGAACAACATCCTCACTATCCGGGGCTACGGCCTCAAGATAGATTCGGACGCGGCGCATGAGGGAGACGTCGGGCTTACCTTTGAGAGCGACGACCCGGCGGTTCCGTCGGTCAAGGCGGAGGTCATCGCGGTCAACGAGCCCAAGACGCTCAAGGTGGTTGTTCCTGAGGAACTCAGCGCGCCAAAGAGCTATTACCTCAAGATCGTTACCCAAAGCTCAGCGAAGGGCGGCGGTCACCTGCTGAAGGACGTGCGGGAAATGCGCTCGGATTTCAAGCTCAAGGCGTTTAAGCGGGAAGCCCCCGCCGCCGGAGGAGCGGTTCCCGATTCGGTCTAGGGCGGCCCCACAGGGCGGAACCCCGCCCTCGCTTGGGGGTGGACACAACTTAGGCTTGCATCGGGACCCCGATCAGGCGGGAGCGGACGGTGGACCCCCTTCCGCGTTTTCTGTGGTTAAAAAGAGATGGCAATAAAACCACGGAAGGCGCGGAA
>JAIRNN010000191.1 GCA_031257995.1 Spirochaetaceae bacterium
AACTGGCTTAATGAAAAGACTCATATTCAATCCGCCTCAAAGGTCCGCTCTGAAAAAGGTCTTGCCGCCTTTATCTTTGCGAGAATTGCCGTAGCCGCTGTCTACCCTTGATTCGCATATATAACAATACAGATACATTATGCGATTTATGCAAATATTCACTCATTCTCCTTTTATATCATTTTTCACTTCGTTTTTTAACCGCCCCAAGGGGAGGGGTATTTACCCCAAAGGAATAAAAAAGCCACGAACTACAGCGAAGGTCAACCAAATGACCCACACTGTAGCTCGCGGCTCTCGTTTTATGCGGCGCGAATGTCTTTACTCTACCTTGAACCGAGACACTTCCTGCACCAGCACGTCGATGTTTTCCTTGTTCTGGCCGGAAATTTCGTTGACGCGGGTAACGGCGACATTAATCTGGTCGGCGCCGGTAGCCATCTCGTTCATGCCGTTGGTGAGTTCCTGCGTAACGTTGGCGAGATTCTTCGATTCGCCGATGACTTCCCGCGAACCCTGCAACATCTCTTCCGCGCCGCTTTTCACCTGCTGGGTAAGCTCGTTCAGCCGGCTGACCGCTTCGAGAATCTGCTGGGAACCCTGGCTCTGCTCCTCCATCGCGTTACGGATGTTTTTTTCTTGATCGGAAACGGTGCGGACACCCGAATCAATCGCCTCAAACTTATTGAGAACGGCATCGGTCGAACGGGTGATCTTGTCGATCGAGTCTTTGATTTTCTTGAGCACCGAGGAAATCGTCTTGGACTGCTCGCTTGAACTTTCGGCCAATTTTCTGATCTCATCGGCGACAACCGCGAACCCTTTCCCCGCTTCACCGGCGTGGGCGGCTTCAATCGCGGCGTTCATCGAGAGCAGGTTGGTCTGACTCGCGATGTTTTCCATCACGGAGTTAATCTCGAGCAGCCCTTCAGAATCGTGGGCGATCTGCTGAATGTCCGAAGCGACATCCTGCAGGCCGGAACGCCCGACTTCGGAAGCGTCGGCAAGAGACTTGACGTTCTCCACATTCCGCATGAGCGTTCCCGTCACCGATTGAATGTTGGCAAGCATCTCTTCCACAGCACTTGACGACTGGGACACCGACTCAGTCTGCTTGCCGATGAACCCGTTGAGCTTCTCGATGTTTTCGGTAATCTGTTCCATCGTCGCGTTCGTCTCGGTAACCGACGCACTCTGGTTGACCGTCTGTTGTTTCAAGCTCTGTATATTGGAAGTAATCTCGTTTATCGCGGCGGCAGTCTCGGTCATATTGGACGCAAGCTCGTTGCCGATGTCGAACAGCGCGACGGACTGCGTCTTGATCGTAACAACCAGCGTCCGTATTTTGCCCAATGTCGCGTTAAAGTACCGGGCAAGATCGCCGACTTCATCCTTCGATTTGATGTCGATTGATTTGGTAAGGTCGCCTTCGCCCTCGCTGATGTCCTTGAGCGTATTCGTAACAAACACGATGGGCTTGGTAACGCTGTTGGCGATGAAAAATATCACGACAGCCGTTACGAGGATCGAAACGATGGCGATGATGATGGTAAGCCGCGTCATATCGCTCACCGCATCCAGAACGGTCGCTTGCGGCACCGAGATCAGTACCGTCCAGAACTCGTCGCCAATCTTGAACGGAAAGCTGTAGAATAACCGCCCGCTGTTTCGGCCGTCGTTCGGCTCTCCGGTACGGAGTGTAACAAGGGTGTCATCCACCGCCTCTTGGCCCAAAACCCGAACACTTTCCGCGTCACGAATGTTTTTCCCGATCATATCGCTTGTATAGTGGGCAGTAATCGTGCCGTCGGACGAATAGAGTACCGCCTGCCCGTCGCCATAGGGCTGGATTTTTTTTATCAGGTCTTCGGCAAAGGTCATATCGATCATACAGCCGACAACGCCGACAAGCGCCTTGTCCCGGTCACGGATAATCGGGGTCTCCAACGTCATTACCCAGACGGGAACATTATTCATCGTACCTCGCCGAAGCATCCTGATAACCGGAACAGCCTTCATCGACGCGATCCACTCATCCAGATTATGCTCATTGCCGCCAAAACGGATTTTTTGCGGTGTAGCGGATGCCCGCTGGGTAAACCACGTATCGTAGGGATCAGGGTCGTTGTCGATAAACCCGGGTTTCCACACGGTATAAAGCCCTATCAGCTCCTGCGAGGAGGTTATGAGCGATTCCAATTGGAAATTGAAGGTGTCACGCCGTTCGGTTTCGGGAATAATACTTTCATAGCCGTTAAAGACGGATGCGAGAGTCGCGATCTGGTTGAAACCCGTCTCCAGCACGAGTTCAACCCCCCGCGCCTCGTACCCGGTGAGATTCTTCATGTTCTCTATCGCCGATTCCGTTTGCAAACCGCTCGCCGTAGTCAAAAGAAATACGGACACGGATCCTACTACTACCACCGTGAGAACCGAGATTATCAGGGTCAGCTTTAATTTTAGTTTCACAAATTACTCCTTCTACGTGATACTATACACTACAGTCTACTATCGGTATAATTCCTTCTTATGACAATAGCAGTTTTGATCAAACGAGTCTTTCTCCTTGTCGCGCTCTCTCAGGCGCTCTGGCTCACAACCTGTGAAGAAGCACCGGGAAGACTTGTCAAAATCGCTACCCTTAGCAACATACCGGTTGACTTAGAGATTAACGCAACGGCAAAGGCTCAACTAAGCGAATATGATAACCTAGCAAAACTTTTTTTTCAAGAGGCCGGCAAATGGTATCTCAAAACCAACGGCCTTTACGTTATGGTGTTGTTCCTTCCGGTGGCGGTTGCCCTCGAATGGGAGCAGAGGATTCTAAACGGTGAAAACCCGAAGGAGATGCTGGACTACGCGCAAGCCGTCGCCCTGATGAACATCAGCGGGGAGACGGTTCAGGGGCGTATTAACACCTTGTCAACCAAAATTGGCGAGACTGGGTTTTACTGGGAAGGCGACGGCACGACGGTATATGGCATCTGTACCATGCTGACCTCGCCTGATGCCCGATTCATACTCCAGATTGATTTTTCTACGAAGAAATACACAAATGCCTTGCCCGACTACGCTCTCGAATATGTTCCAAGCTCAGATTTGAGAACGGTGTTCAATGTCGTAAGAAGCAAGAGTTCTACGACAAGTATTAAGTCCACGGCGTGGAAATGGTTAGGCGAAAATTTTATAATGGAACTTGTAGATAGATTTTCGTAACAATGGATGGTATATTGTTGTTCCTTAAAGTGGTGGGGATATGCTGTTTAAGTCAACGGTTAAAACAAACAATGCGCCTCTCGTGACATTCAAAGACGCGATTTTGCGCTGTCTGCCGGAGGATGGGGGACTTTATATACCGGCGACGGTGCCCGATCTGCGCCGTTTCTTCCTTTATATGGATCAAGATACGAACTACAAGGAGATGGCGGCGACTCTCGCGGCGAATCTGTTGCAGGGAGAACTCAACCCCTACTCCGCATCGTGGGTGGCGGAGAGCGCCTTCTCTTTTGAGCCGGATCTCAAGCAGTTGGACGAGCGCTTTTCCATTCTGGACCTTGGCGACGGGCCGACGGGCGTGTTCAAGGATTTCGGCATCGCCTTTCTTGCGGCGGTGATGGAGGAGTTTTTGAAAAACGCCTCCCCGGTCATGGTGATTTCCGCCGCGCAGGGGGACATCGGCACGAGTATTGCCAACGCCTTCCACAAGAGAAAGAACATCATCGCCGTGATTCTCTATCCGCAGGGGCTGGTGCGCGGCATCGACACGGAGGCCCTGCTTAAAAACGGCGGCAACATTATCCCGATTCAGGTGAACGGCAGCCTCGACGACTGTAACAAGCTCATCGCCGATCTTATCCACGACCGGGAGTTTTCCGACCGTTACCGGATAACCTGCGCCAACGCGATCAATCCGGGCCGCCTGTTGTCCCAGGCTTTCTACTATATATACGCTTTCGTGAAACTGAAACAGTCGTTGCAGGACGCGTTGCTATTCAGCGTACCCTGCGGAAACTTCGGCAACCTCATTGGGGGACTTTACGCATGGAAGTTCGGGTTGCCGGCAAGCGGGTTTATCGCCGCGCAAAACAGCAACAACCCGATGATCGACATCGCCGCCGGTATACGCGGGACGGCGCGTTCCCCGACGGCGACGATTTCCCCGGCTCTCGACATAACCTATCCGTCCAACTGGGAGCGGCTCGCGTCGTTCTATGAGGAAACACCGGCGGTAATGAAGAACATGGTTACCCAGCGGGTGATTGATGATAAGACGACGATGCGGACAATAGAGGATGTCTGGAAACGATACGGGATCATGATTGACCCGCACGGAGCCGTGGCCTTTGCAGCCGCCCGCGATGTCGCCTCGCAGAAGGGCTTTTACGACCATATCGTGGCGCTTGCCACCGGACACGCGGCAAACTATCCTGAGATTACCGCAAAAGTTACCGGAAAACCGGCGGTTATCCCTGAGCGGCTTGCGCTTCTCAGGCAGACGGCGACACCCTGCGCGGTCATCGAGAACGACCTGTTCGCGCTGGAGACGGCTATTGCGGCGAGTTATTGAGGCGTTGCGCGAGGGAAAGGGCGTTGCGCGAATAGATAATGGATAATGAACGGGGTTTGGAGACTGTACGGTTTATTCCTTTCATTTTCCATTGTTCACCTTTTATTTTCAATTCCCCGAA
This sequence comes from Spirochaetaceae bacterium, assembly GCA_031257995.1. Classification (GTDB taxonomy): domain Bacteria; phylum Spirochaetota; class Spirochaetia; order Treponematales; family Breznakiellaceae; genus JAIRNN01. The sequence continues at coordinate 4,689 of JAIRNN010000191.1, forward strand.
GGGGCGGGGGTGTCCCTCCTGCGGAGGAGGGAACGTCTTCTGTCCCCGGAGGGGATACCGCCGCCTGTTCCCAACACGCCGGGTCTAAGGAAAGCCCCAGCGGGGCTGATGATAAAAAGGGAGCAATTCACTTTGAGGTTTCGCGCCAAAGCCGATGTGCCTTCCCGCGTTTTTTAAGGAGTTTGCAGTGTTTGAGTTTCTGTCTTTGGATAACGAGATAATCTCGCTGGGTCTGCGATCCGGCCTCTTGATACGAATCGGGATCGCGGTCGGTACACTCGTCGCTCAGATCATCGTCATAAAACTGCTCTGGAAATTGTTCCGAGTGTTCAGCAATAAAATCGCTGTTTTTGTTCAGACCAAAATTAAGCCGTTCAAGATAAAAAATGTTCAGTTGCTCGACAAGAATCATCTGCGGGCGTTTTTTGATTTTCTGCTGTGGCTGATAAAATGGGTCATCACCATCGCGTTGCTGGTGTTCACGATTCCGATTATTTTGAGTTTGTTTGAACCGACGCGCGGCCTCGCGTCGAGGCTTTTCGGGTATATTCTCACCCCCTTGAAGAACTTTTTTATCGCGGTGTTGAGATATATTCCGAATGTGATTTCGATTGCCGTGATTCTCCTGATTTCACGGTACAGTCTGCGCCTGTTAAAGTTTTTCGCGCAGCAGATAGCAACGGGGCGGCTTAAACTCCACGGATTTTATCCTGATTGGGCCAATACGACGTTTAATATTCTGCGGATTCTGGTTTACGCCTTTACTGCGGCGATGGTGTTTCCGTTGCTTCCCGGTTCGGACAGCCAGGTGTTTCAGGGGATTTCGCTGCTTGTCGGGTTTCTGTTTTCGCTGGGATCGAGTTCCGCTATCGGGAATCTTATCGCCGGGATCGTGATCACGTATATGCGTCCGTTCAAGGTGGGCGACCGTATCAAGATAAACGACATTACGGGGTTTGTTGTTGAAAAAGCGCCGATGACGACGCGGGTGCGTACCCACAAGAACGAATTTGTAACGTTTCCGAATTTGACTGTGCTGAACGCGAGTGTTACGAATTACAATTCTTCCACGGAGCCGGGGCAGCCGGGACTCATCCTGCATGTGGATGTTACGTTTGGTTACGATACGCCGTGCGAAACGGTCGAGAAATTGCTGCTGACGGCTGCGGACAAGACGGAGTATGTTGAAAAAAGCCCGAAGCCCTTTATGCAAATAAAGTCGCTCAACGATTTCTATTGTACATACGAGATAAACGCATACACCAAAAATGTTCAGTCGATGATGAAAATCTATTCTGATTTGTACCGGAATATTCAAGCGGAATTTGACGCGGCGGGCTTGGATTTGACCGCGCCCTACTATTACAACATCGTGAAGCAGGAACAGAAACCGGATAACGGAGAGGGGGAGAAGAATGGCCTTTGAAGATAGGGGAAGCGAAAATACAAGGAACGAAGCGAAAAGCCATACGGAATTGAGGGCGGGCGCGGAACTCACGCTTTTGCAGAATATGGAAATGATACTCAATTGTTCCCGGAAGAAGGGGTTCGACCACGGTTTTTTTGAAAACTCAGGCGTTTATACCGGCCGGGTGGCGCAGATTCTGGGGATTACGCCGTTTCAGGCCGCGCTGTTCGCGCATTTTCTCAACAAGGCGAATGATTGTTACATCAATATGGAAACAATCGCCGCCTCACTGCGCTGTACGCGCATTCAGCTTATTCAATACATGGACGAATTCGACGTGCTGGAGAAAAAGCGGCTGCTCTGCGCGCGCCGCGACGGGAAAAGCGTGCTCTACCGGGTACCGCTTGACGTTATCAATTCGTTGCGGAAAGGCGGCAGATACGAGCCTGCACCCCATGCGAACCTTTCCATTCACGAATTCTTTGCCGTTGTCGAGTCGCTCTTTGAACAGCGCGCCGATGAGGAACTTACCTTTCGTATGTTTTGCGACGAATTAAAAATCTTGTTCGAGAATAACGCCGATCTGGTGTTTGTCCAACATATCAACAACACATCGATTTTCGATTTTGAAGATACGGTGCTGTTGCTTTGCTTTTGTCATTTTTACGTGAATAACGATGACGATCTTGTCGGATTTCACGACCTCAAAGATGTTTTTGAAAACGCGGTGAACCGGAAAATCATCCGTTCTCTGCGTGAGGGAACGCACCTTCTTCTCGAAAGCGGATTGATCGAAAACGCGAACAGCGAAGGCTTTGGCGACCGGGATTATTTTCATCTTACCGACCGCGCGAAGGAAGAACTGTTTGTCGAGATCAACCTCCGTGAAAAAAAAGCAAATGTCAAGAAAGACCTCCTCAAACCGGAGCATATTCCGGCGAAAAAGATGTTTTTCAATCAAAAAGAAACGGAAAAGATCGAGGAACTGCGCGCGCTGCTGCAAAAAGACAACTTTGAACAGGTGCAAAAGAGGCTGCAAGCAAACGCTATGAGGAAGGGGTTTGCCTGTCTCTTTTACGGCCCGGCGGGTACCGGTAAAACGGAGACCGTCTATCAGATCGCGAAAGAAACCGGGCGCGACATTATGCTGGTCAACATTGCCGAGACCAAAAGTATGTGGTTCGGCGAGAGCGAGAAGCGGATCAAGGATATTTTCGACCGTTACCGCGCCCACGTCGAATTGGCCGAAAAAACCGGCGGTCTCGCGCCGATTTTGCTGTTTAACGAGGCGGACGCGGTCATCGGCAAACGCATCGAGGTAACGACCAGTACCGTCGCGCAGACGGGAAACGCGATGCAGAATATTATTCTTCAAGAGATTGAAAATCTCTCCGGTATTCTTATCGCGACGACAAACCTCACGAAGAACATGGACAGCGCTTTTGAACGCCGCTTTCTCTATAAGATCGCGTTTTCGAGACCGAACGAGGAGGCGCGGCAAAACATTTGGCGGAGCGTCATTCCGGCTCTGTCCGCTGCCGACGCGCAAGCGCTGTCCGGCGAGTTCGCGTTTTCAGGCGGCGAGATTGAAAACATCGCGCGAAAATGGACCGTGGAGCATATTATCAAGGGCGTGGAACCGGCAACGGAGACGATACGCCGGTGGTGCGAGGACGAGTTGATCGCGCGAAAAACGGGGGGCAACATAGGGTTTAAGTGCGCCGCGTCTGCCCCTGCGGGAAATTGATAATGGAAAGCGGATAAGGGAAAATGATAGGAAGAAAACGCACGGCCGACAGGGACGGCAGTTTTCAGGTAACATACCTTATGACCGGAACGCAAAACGACAGGGATATTTTCGACCGCTCTTTCAAACAGATCATCGGCAGCCTGTCCCGAAGGCTCTGATACGCTTCATCAACGGCCTGTTCGGTTCGGACTGCCCGCCCGGCAACGGGGTCAGGCGCCTCAACACGGAACAACTGGACAAAAACCTGAGAAAACGGCAGCCCGGCGAGATCGTCTCCGTCGGGGGATGTACCTACGTGATAGAGAAACAGGCCGCAGGCGACGTGGACATGGCGGTACGGGCATTCGAGTACGGCTGCGCCTAGGCCCTGAAAGAGCGGGAAACGAAGGACGGCCTCATCGTACTGCCATTTCCCCCTATGGTTGTGATATACTTGGGGCGGGAGGTTCGACACCGAACACGCTGACGGTTCGGATGCGGTTTCCTTACGGGACGGAACATAACTGCAAGGCGCGGACGCTGAAGCTGCTGGACTATACGGTTGGAGAACTGGCGGGGCGGGGCTTGCCGCGCTGCTGCCGTTTTACATAATCCGGCTAAGGAAAGCTGCGCGGCGGACGGAGGTGGAGGCGGGGTTCCGTGAACTCGGCACGGAACTGATAAAGGCGATAGAGCTTGGAGCGGGGAGGGGCAGCTTGAGGAGGCGGACAGGGCGACGCTGCTGGAGCGGTTAATAAAACTATTGGACTATGTGGAAGAGGGATACAAGACAACGGAGGTAAAGAAGAGGGAAAACACGGCATTGATGGGTTACGGGCAGGCGCTTGCGTTGAAGCACGAGCGTAAAGGCGAGCGTAGGGCAAGCTGGAAGCCGCAAGGAACGCGCTGTAAAGAAGGCTTCTCTATAGCGCAAATAGCGCGGATAACGGGGATCTCGGTGGGCGAGCTTGGGCAACGGTTGAAAGATCTGTTGCCCGCTTCCGCCCCTACGGGGAAGTGAAAATGGAAAGTGGATAATGGAAAATGAATCGCACGACCTCCACAATTCGCCATTATCCATTCGCGCAACGCGCCGCTTACTCCAATCCCCCGGCACTGCTGGAAACGCTGCTGTCTAGGTTCACCCCCGGCCCGGCGGCACTGTTACGGCGCCGTTTGTCAACCCATACGAACCTGTCATCACTGACAAATGCGACACCGCCATTCGGCGCCGTATTGGTCGCGTTAATAGTCCCGCCCCCTCGTTTGACAAAGCGGCCGCTGCCATCGCCCCATACGCCGCCGCCGCAGTCGCTTGCCGTGTTCCCGCTGATTGTCCTGCCGCTCATCGTGAAACGGCCGCCGCCGACAAACACGCCGCTATCTGCGGCATTCCGCAGGGTGGAACCGGCCCTCATCACCAGGGTCCCGCCGTTTACGCTCACCAGAGGCGCGTTCTTTTTGCTGCCGTCCATGACAATGCCCTGTTCCAGCACCAGAGTAATGCCGGAGGGCACGGTAAAGAGCGCGTCATTTCTGCTGTTCGTGATAACGCGATCCGCGCCGGTCCCCCGCAGGGTTATCTTCTTCGCCGCCCCGCCTGAAAACGTAACAGAGGAGGAGGCAAAACTGCCGTCCAGCGTTATCGTGCAGCCCGCCTCCGTTCCGGCGTTGACGGCGGCCGCCGCCCGGGTAAAGCCCGCCGTGTCGGAAACGGTAAGTTCCCCTTTTTTCCCGCCAGCGCGAAAGCCAGATCCTCCATCGCCAGGAACCCGTCTTCGAGGCCCCGGTAGTTCACCGATCTCCCCGTCTCCTGCGAGCTCGTTACCATGTTAAGGATCGCCGCGTTGAACATATTCTGGCTCCCCAGTTTCGTTACGGACAGCACCAGCGCCGGGTTCGCCCCCTGCCGATGCCGGACAGGTGTTCTTCCGCAGCGCCTTTTTTCATCTGATTGGCGTGTTCCTCCAGTATCTGGTCGAGGCTCGCCGTGCGGGGATACGCCGCGTAAGCGCCGGTCCAGATAATCTGTACCGCCAGTATCCGCGCCAGCGTGTCCGCAGCCTCGGCGTCCACTCCGCCGCTTAGTGCTGCCGGAACCACCGCCAGCCGGGACCGTTGCGAGGAGTCCGTCCGCACCGCCGTTGCTATCCGCCACGCCATGCCGGGGAGCTTCCCCTGGATCTCCTCGATATTGCCGCATGCCTGCGCGTCCCCCGCTATCTGCCTCTGGTCGGCCATGTTAAGAATGGCAATGATCAGCGCCTGCTGGTTCCCAGCGCGGCGATGCTTCCGGAGACCACGTACTGCGTCCCCAACCGCTCGCCCAGCGCGACAACGGTGTCCGGGTCGGTCAGGCTGGTCCCCACCTGAAAGTGCTGCTCGCTCCGTATCGCCCGGTTAATGGTCGTCCGGGGTACGGGGTTGAACACCGCCGTCAGTTCCGGCTCAAAGGAAAAGATTTCGGCGATGGTCTCGCCCTCCTCGTTCTGCCCTCCGGTAAAGGGCAGTATCGCCATCTTGTCTTTGGCAAAGGCCGCCCCCGCCGCACAAAGGGCGCACAGGACGAGAAACACACACCGTTTCACACAACTTTTCATGGAAACCTCTTTAGTTTCCTCAATACCCTGTCCGGCTTGAATATGATGAGCCCCCTCATGCTTGGAAGGCGCGGAAGGGTTTTTATTGACAGACTCGCGGACTGCTGATAGCTCCTAGGATTTAACCGCTAAGGCGATGAAGGGTTTTGTTCAAGAGACTCATCGTCCTATCGCCAATCCCTCTGGTTTGTCAGCCTTCAATACTGCCTGTAAAGCCGCCAATCCCTCATCAACCGCAAAGCCTATCCTTATTTGCCTTATTCGCCTTCGCAGTTCATTTTACCCGTTTGGTAAACGGACAGGCTGTCTGTGCCGCCATACATGGCGCCATCTGCGATTCCTTGTGATTAAGCCCGTGATGATGAGCCCCCTTGATATTTCCCGCCCGCTTGGTATAACGGGTTCCACGTTCCCGATGTGAGAGCGATGAAACGGGTCGTCGGCGGGACGTTAAACCGTAAAGAGGTGTTTTATGATGAATAAAGTGTTTGTTCTTTTTGTGCTCAGCGCGGCTATGCAGGCGGTCTTTGCCGCCCTCGCCCTCGCCGTTCTTGACTTTGATTCCGGCAGTTTCTGCACAGAACAGGAGGCCGCCGTGATGACGGACGCTTTCCGCAACGAGATGGCGCGTTCAGGCAGGGCGGATGTCGTTACTCGTAGCCGCCTTGACGCGCTCAAACGCGAGATACGGTTCCAGATGTCCGATTGGGCCGACCCTTCCAAGGTCAAGCAGGCCGGGCGCATGACCGGCGCGGACTACCTCGTTTTCGGCGGCTTTGGCATCATGGGCGGCACCGGCTACCTGCAAATCGAGATGACCGATGTCGAAACAGCCCGCATCTTCCATTCGTCCCGCATCACGCTGGCCGTATGGCAGGAGTTTGACCGCAAGGCTTGCCCCCTCTCAAAGGAGTTCGTCAACAAGCTCCCCGCCGAAAACATCTTCCATGGCGCGTGGACGGCGGACATTCCGCACGACGGCATCATCGACACCTACACCCTCACCTTCTCAGGCGAAAACCGCTGCGCGGTGCGGGTAGCCAGCCTCGTTGACGGACAGGAGCTCACCGGGGAAGGACAGGGTGCCTACTCCTTTGACGGCAACATCCTCAAGATAACGGCGGCATTGCGCAACTCCCGGATACCGCACGTTACCGGCATCCAGTGGACAAGCGTCATCTCGATAGGGGAGGGCAGCCGCTCGTTCAACATGCTCGCCAAGCCCACCGGCACGGCAACCAGTCAGGTGCGGGTGACGTTCACGAATGAGTGATCATGCTAGGCCGCGAACCACACGAACGGACTCGCTTGTTCGTTGCATTCGTGTGATTCGTGGTTAAGCCATGTGATGAAAGCCGTGATTGCGCCGGGGGCGTTGCGGGGGGCGGGCCACCCGCAGAGGGGGTAGCGTAAGACCCTAAGCCCGCTTGCGGGCGGTGGTCTGGAGCGAGGGGGAGACTTCCCCCACCTCGTTCTATTATTTTCCCTTATCCCTTATCCATGTTCAATTTCCCGAAGGAGGGAAGGGGATAGGCGGAACGGGAACAATGTCCTATACTTATCCTCATCTTATTTTAAGGAGTGGCGCAATGGATAACAGAAGGTATATTTTCACCTCTGAATCTGTGGGAGAGGGGCATCCCGATAAACTTTGCGATCAAGTGTCGGATGCCGTTTTGGACGCGTGCTTGCGGGACGACCCGGACAGCCATGTGGCGGCGGAGACGTTTGCTTGTACGTCGATGGTGCTGGTTGGCGGGGAGATCACGACGCAGACGTATGTCGACGTGCAGGAGGTTGCCCGGAATGTGGCGAAGGAGATCGGCTATACCGACCCGGATTACGGGCTTGATTACAAGTCGATGGCAGTGCTGAATATGATTCACAGTCAGTCGCCGGACATCAATCAAGGGGTAACGGGCGCGGGGCTGGACGAGTATAAGGGCGAGCAGGGCGCGGGCGACCAGGGGATGATGTTCGGGTTTGCCTGCGACGAGACGGAGGAGCTGATGCCGCTGCCGATCACGCTCGCCCACAAGATTCTGCTGAATGCGGCGGATTTGCGGAAATCGCGGGTGGTGAAGTGGCTCAGGCCGGACGCGAAGAGTCAGGTGAGTCTTGAGTACGAGGGGTATAAGCCGGTGCGGATTGACGCGGTGGTGGTGTCCCATCAGCATGACCCGGACGTGTCTTACCAAGAGATCAAGGAGACGGTGATCGAGCGGATTGTCCGGCCCGTGCTGGAACCGACCGGCCTTCTCGACGGAAAGACGAAGTACTACATCAACCCGACGGGGCGTTTTGTTGTGGGCGGGCCGTTCGGGGATTCGGGTCTCACGGGGCGAAAGATCATCGTGGACACCTATGGCGGCATGGGACGGCACGGCGGGGGCGCGTTCTCCGGCAAGGATCCGACCAAGGTTGACCGATCGGCGGCGTATATGGCCCGTTATGTTGCCAAGAACATCGTCGCGGCGGGGCTTGCGTCCCGCGCCGAGGTGGAGCTGGCCTACGCGATCGGCGTTCCGTTTCCGGTCTCGGTGATGGTCGACACGTTTGGCACGGACACGGTTCCCGAAGCGCGGATCGAGGCAGCGGTCAAAAAGGTCTTTGACCTCACACCCGCCGGTATCATCAAGGCGCTGGATCTCCGCCGTCCGATATTCCAGAAGACCGCTTCCTACGGTCATTTCGGGAGGCCCGAGTTTCCCTGGGAACAAACCAACAAAGCGGACGATCTGAAAAATGCGGTCTAGGGTGTTCTTCCTGAGGCTATTTCTCTTTGTGCTATGCGCCGTGCCGATCTTCGCCAAGGGCGGGCAAGAGGAGGAACCCGCGCCGCCGGAGGATATCCTGCCTGTGGAAGAGGAACCGCTGCCACCACCCGTTACGCCGCCACCGGTCCGTGAATGGGTGTTTGAGGACATTCTTGAGAAGGTTTGGCGTCTTTCGGCGATCAAAATCGGTTACGGCAGCATCCAGCTCAACCGCTCGGCGATGAAAAGAGCCGGGATGGACGATCTCTATATACTCCAGTTCAAGGAAGAGGGCATCAACGGGAAAGCGCTATTCAACTACTACTTCGCGCCGTACGTCAGGCACGAGGGGAAAGAAGTCGCGTTCCGCCAGATTGTCGGCACCCGCATGGCAAATACGACCGCCGTCAACGTGGGTGGCTTAGGCGAAGAGGAGTACTACTGGTACCTACAACGGGTAACGCGGTGGGACATCGTGGACAACAGGCTCCACCTGTCCACCGGGGACAGCGAGATCGTGATATACTTCATCGAATAGGGGAGGGAGGGGAGGGGATTCAATGCGCCCCCGGACTCAATCACGGCTTAATCACAAGGAACCACAGATTACGCCATATATGGCAATACAGATGAAGCGGTGTCCACAGATTACACAGATTAAGAGAGTTCCGGTGTGAAGAATCTGCGTGTATCTGTTTTATCTGTGGTGAACGTGATTCCGTTAAAACTCACTTTGGTTTTGGAACAGCCTCACCTTACAATGGGGCGGCGATCCGCTTCCGTACCATTTCGCCAATAATTTCTGCGTGCGTTTTGTGGGTATCCATCGCTTTCATCATCAAGTAATCTGCCGAAAAACCATCAATCGTTACTGGCCCTTACCCCAACTGGCAGGCACAAAGATAAGCGGGAATTATAACAGGTGAGGAGAAGAAGACGGGAAAGCAAGACAAAGCACGGCGGGTATACACCACGGAATTTAAAGCAGAGGCGGCAGCCCCGGCCGGGAAACACGGGAAACCG
>JAIRNN010000208.1 GCA_031257995.1 Spirochaetaceae bacterium
CCGTTCGGATGCCCTCCTTCGTTCCCCCTTATTTTAATTTGGGTAACAGCGCCAACAAGTTGACGTTTCTATTTGAGGCATGATCCCTTTTCGGTAACTTTTTTTATGAGGCAACGCGGCCCCTTGTGAAAAACAAGAATATAGTTTACGATGAATGTATACTTTCGATTTCGATGTTCTATGGAATATTGATAAGAATGTACTTGGGGAACAAGGAGCACAATTCTCCCCATATTCATGCGTATTATCAGGATGAAAAAGCAACGTATGATATAAGAACCGGCGACAAAATGGAAGGGAAAATGCCCAAAGATAAGGAAAAACTTGTTTCGGCATGATAATTTTGCACAGGGACGAACTATTGGCGAAATGGGAATTAGCGCGGAATGGTGAAGCACCGTATAATATTGACCCATTAAGATAAGGAGTGATAGATTCAATGTATTTATCAGTAATCAAAGTTAAGCCGTTAAAAAATTATAACATAGAACTTACCTTTGAAAATAATGAGGTTAAGATATTTAATATGGAAAGCTATCTGGATACAGGAATGTTCCAAAAGCTAAAAGATAAGAATTTATTTAACCAAGTGAGAGTATCATTTGATAGTATTGAATGGCCTGGCGGAATAGATTTAGATCCAGAAATAGTATATGAAAAAAGTAGCGCAAAGAACGAAGTTACTGCATAAACGTTCCCGTGCCGCTAACAGGTCTCGGCCCGCTTCACCGCAGATGACACCATAGATGGCGATACGGATTGGACAGATGAACACAGATGAAGAGGTTCCGCTGATTGTACAGATTCTTCATATTGAATTTCTTTTCATTTGCGGAACTTCTTTCTTGAGTGCCTGGACGAAGGCGGGGTGCCAGGGGATATGAGAAGCATGCTGTTCCAAAAGGGAACCTCCTCTGTGCAGGCTAGAGGAAAATGCGGATCAGGGCAAGGACGGGCGTTACGCGAATGGATAATGGCGCGATTACGGTTTGCCACAGATGAGACAGATGGACACAGATTAAGAGAGGTGCGGGGTGAAAAATCCGCGTGTATCCGTGTTCATCTGCGGTTTTCTGTGATGAAGGCTGTGATTAAGGCTAACCGTGATTAAATTTCAGTTTTTTCGTGAAAATTTCTCTAAATGCGGAGACTTGCAGGATACGGCCTTTTTGTATATATTGTGGTTAGGCGCAAGGTACTGAAATTTGTAACTATTCAGCCGCCTTTGTTACCGGGGACGAGGTGTCCCCCTATGGGAAGTGTTATCGCGGGTTGAGTATAAAAGCATCATGGCGGATGGATGGGGGGCGTTGCGGGGGGTGCCCCCCCGCTGAGGGGGGTAGCGTAGGACGTGCTTGCAAAGCAAGCATTGGCCGGAACGAGGGGGGAGACTTCCCCCTTTTTAATGGAGAGAGAGATGAGAACGGAACAAACGGGCGCGGCAGTCAAGGCGCTCGATTCATTTGAGGATATGCTCGACGCTGTGTTCGGGCGGCTTGAAGAAAAGCAGGCCGATCTTTTTTTGCGGCGTATAGCGGGGCTGGAAAAGACGCTCTCTCTTCTGGAAGAGAGCTTGGTTGCCATGAACAAGGCGCATGGCGGGGAGGAAATCCTGTGAGAAAATTACTTCAATTAATGCTTTGTATAACGGGTATAACGGTTTTGGGGACGGCGGCGATGGCGGAGGATGTCTATCCGTCGGGGGCCGATCTCTTTCCCGATTTGTACGCGCCTCGTTTTCTGGGCGAGGGGGCGTTTGTGACCCAGCAGGGCGGGGCGGAAGAGATGGCGGTGAACCCGGCTTCGGGCGGGGACGCGCAGCGTATGGTTTTTGACGCGGGGTATACCGGGATTCTGGGCGAGGATAGTGTCGGCAGTTTTATCAACTTGGGGGCGCTCTTCCCGACGAAGTTTGCCGTGTTTGGCGGGTCGGCGCGGCTGGTGGGCAGTCCTAGTCCGTACTTCCTGGGCGAGGAAGGGGCGTTTCTGATCAACGCGGCGGCGGCCAAGGAGCTGTATCCGGGTATGAACGCCGGGATCGGCTTTAATATGGGGATCGGTTCGGGCGATTGGGCCAATCTTTCGCTGGACTTGGGGTTCCGCTACAACATGGGAAAACGGGGCCCTGTGGAGAACTTTACGTGGGCGATCGCGGCGCGGTCATTGGGGTTGAGTTACGCGCCCTCAGCCTTCACGCTTGTCGGCGGGGTGTCAGCGGACGTGCTTCATCTGAAGGCGAAGGCGGCAGGGAAGGCGGACCCGCTGGTTGTTACCGCGCTTCTGGACGTGAGTTTTCCGTCATTTCAGAACTTCACCGGGAAACTGGGGGTCTCCGGGCTTATCGCGGGTATCGTTACCGTGTCGACTTCGTGGGGCTTTAACGTGAAGGAGCTGGCTGACCGCGACATTCGGGAGCCGATGCTCATTCCGTCTGTGGGTTTGGGCGTACATTTCGCGCTGAAGAGTACGGGGAACCGTATTGCGGGGGGCAGCCTCCCGACAGACGGCGATATTTCTATCGCGACCGGCGTGAAGCCGCTCTACCACGGCATCTGGGCGGCGGGGGGCGGCGTAACGTGGGCGGTCGGGGTCGTGGACAACGCGCCGCCGCTCATCACGGCGGGCTACCCGGAAACGGCCTACATCTCTCCAAACAACGACGGCGAGCAGGACGCGCTCGAATTCCCGATCACGATAACCGACCAGCGGCACATTACCCAGTGGGTGATGGAGGTTCAAAACGCCGCAGGCGAGACGGTGCGAACGTACCGGAACAAGGAGCGGCGCATCGAGACGCAGGGTTTCTGGGAAGTAGTCAAGCGGATTCAGGAAGTGAAGGGCGGCGTTGTCATTCCGGAAAGCCTTCGCTGGGACGGGACCTATGAAGACGGGCAGGTCGTGCCTGACGGCAGTTATTTCTTTGTGGTGAGGGCGAAGGACGATAACGACAACGAGGCGGAGACACAGCGTTACGAGGTGGTGGTGGACAACACGCCGCCTGTTGTCCAGATAGACGCTCCCCCTGACGCGAACAAGATTTTTTCGCCGGACGGAGATGGGAACAAGGACACGTTCTCTATCGGCCTTTCCGGGAGTGTTGAGGATTTTTGGGACGCGGGGCTCTACGACGCGGCGGGGAACAAGGTAAAACGCTTCGATTTCGCGGGGACAGCCCCCTCCTCCGTCATCTGGGACGGCCTAACCGATGACGGCTCTTTTGCCCCGGACGGCGTTTACAGTTTTCGTATCGCGGCGACGGACAAGGCGGCAAACCATGACGAGGCGGCGCTTTCCAACATCGTGGTAAGCACGATTCAGCCGGAAGTCCACATCTCTCTCTCCGACGCCTATCTCTCGCCAAACGGGGACGGGGTGAAGGACACGGTGGGCCTTAACTTCGACGTGCCGGTTACGGACGGCATCACCGGCTGGAGGCTCGACATCCGCGACAGCGCCGCCAACGCGCTCCGGCGGACGTTTAGCGGTACGAGTCCCGCGCCGGTCAACATCGACTATGACGGGCGGGACAACGCGCAGGGCGTTCTGCCCGAAGGCTCTTACCGGGCCGAATTCTCGGTTACCTACCGGAACGGGTTCGTGTCAACCGACACGTCGCCGCTGTTTACGGTTGACGTAACGCCGCCTCTGGTGAGCGCCCGGGCCGGATACGAGGCGTTCTCGCCCAACAACGACGGCGTACAGGACGAGATGCCCGTCACGCAGGCCGGTTCCAACGAGGTGCTGTGGCGGGGCGAGGTTCGCAATGCGGCGAATCCTGAAATCCCGCCGGTGCGGGTATTCCGTTTCGCGGGGACGCCGCCGTCCGCTATTCAGTGGGACGGCCATACCGATGCCGGGGCGCTGGTGCCGGACGGGCAGTATGTCTACGCGCTTTCGGCGACCGACCGGGCCGGGAATTTCGCCACAGCGCAGACCCAGGCCTTCACGCTCTCCACCGCCGACACGAGCATCATGCTCTCCACCGACCTCCGGGCGTTCTCTCCGAACGGCGACCGTGTGCAGGACACGGTGAACCTGGTGCCGCAGATTAAGAGCCGTGACGGGATAGCCTCGTGGCAGGTGGAAGTGCTTGACGCGCAAGGCACGGCGGTGCGGACATTCACAGGCAACGCGGCGGCACCGCAGAATATCGCATGGGACGGCAAGACCGGCACGGGAACGGCAGCCCCGGACGGGCAGTACACGGCGCGGATTTCCCTTGTCTATGCCCAGGGCGACCGGCCAAGCGCCCAAACGAGGCCCTTTGTCCTCGACACGGCGGCCCCGAACGGCGCCGTGAACGCGGCCTATACGCTCTTTTCGCCCAACGGGGACGGGAAGCGCGATTCGCTTCCCCTCGGCGTGACGACAACGGGCGACGATACATGGGAAGCGGCGGTTATGTCTGCCGGGGCAAACGGCGCGGCGGTGAAGACGTGGAACTGGACGGGAACCGCGCCCGACATCACATGGGACGGCTCGGATACCAATGGCAACCTTGCCGCCAACGGAACCTACCGCTTCCTGCTCGCCTCGACTGACGAAGCGGGGAACACCACGCGCCGCGAAGTCCAAACCATCACCCTCGACGCGAGAACGCCGCGTGTCTTCTTCACCGGAAGCGGCACGGCCATCGCGCCTAAGCCGGGCAGCAACGCGGAGGGCGGCAATGCCCCGGGCAGCCCCGTCACCTTTACCCCCGTTCTCTCGTTTAGCGACGGCATCGAAAGCTGGGAGTTTGCCCTGAAAGACGCGGCCGGAAACACGGTGAAGTCCTTTACCAACAGGACGGAGAACCGCTATGCGCCGGGGGCCTCGATTATCTGGGACGGCCTCGACAACAGCGGTACCGCGCGCGAGGGCCTCTTTACCCCAACGCTCACGGTCGTTTGGACGAAGGGCGACACGGCAACCGCCGAATCGGACCCGGTCAGGGTGGACGTTTCCGGCCCCGTCCTCGACTTTGTAACCTCGCCTGAGTTCTTTAGTCCGGACAACGACGATGTTGACGACGAGTTGTTCATCGCCCTTGGCATAACGGACGCTTCCCCGGTCGCCTCGTGGAGCCTCGACATCCGCGAACCGCAGACAAATCGCCTCTTCTACCACATCGAAGGAAAGGGGATGCCCGCAGGACGGCTCATCTGGGACGGCCGCAGCAACACGATGGGCGGCGTAACAGGCGGCGAGCTGGTTCAGGCGGCTTCGGATTATCCCTACACGTTTAAGGCCGCCGACAGCCTCGGCAACGAGTCCGCGCTGGACGGCATCATCGGCATCGACGTGCTGGTCATCCGGGACGGCGACAACCTGAAAATCGCCGTGCCGTCCATCCAGTTCAGGAGTAATGCGGCGGACTTTGACGGCCTCCCCGCCGAAGTCATCGCCACCAACAACCGCGTACTCACCCGTGTCGCGCAGATACTCAACAAATTCCGCGAGTACAAGGTAACGGTTGAAGGACACGCGAACCCGACAACGCTCCCCGGCCCGGCCCGCGAAAGGGAAGAGTCAACCGAGCTCGTCCCGCTCAGCGAACAACGCGCCCATGTCGTCGTTGACATCCTCGTGAAAAACGGCGTAGCCCGGTCCCGCCTCTCCTCTACCGGAGTGGGCGGCAGGCGGACAGTCGCGGCTTGGAACGACGAGAACAACCGTTGGAAAAACCGCCGGGTCGAGTTTATCCTGATAAAGTAGCGAACAATGAAACACTGATTTATCCTTGATTGAATAAATCAGTGCTTCATTGGGGAAACGCTGATTATAGTGCGTCTCCTTGTGAAATACCAATTGGCGTTAGTATGGAGACGGGGTGTCATGGGTGCCTTCGGGGTTAATTTTATCCGTTCTCTCAACCGACAGACTATCAGTATAAAAATCTGTGTCCATCTGCGCCATCTGTGGTTAACCGTGATCCAAGCCATTATCCATTCGCGCAACTCCCGCCCTTGCCTTAATCCGCGTTTTCCTCTATCCCGCACAGAGGAGGTTCCCCTTTGAAACAGCGACCTTTCCATATTCCCTAGCATTCCGCCTTCGTCCAGGCCTTCAAATTGGAACTGGAACAGTACCAGGATGTTCCCGAGTTTTCAAGCGGGTCAACATTTTGGAATACAAAAGCCCGGAAGACTGTTTCTCGGTCTGGGACTTCCACAAGGCACTCAGTTATATCTGAACCTGTTCCAAAACCCCAAGCAAATCTTGGAGGAACCACATTAACAGCGAACTTTCAGGAAAATTTAACCGCTAAGGCGAAGAAGGCGAATAAGGATGGGCTTTGCGGTTGATGAGAGATTGTCGGTTTTACAGGCAGTATTGAAGGCCGACAAACCAGAGGGATTGGCGATAGGGAGATGAGTCCATCGGTAAAAACCTTATTGCCATGTATGGCACCGCCTTCGCGCGCCTTTGCGGTTAAATTCTTATTGCTGGATGAGGAAAGCCCCCGTAGGGGGAACCGCCGCCTGTTCGTGTCTGGGCGGACCCCACTCAGGCTTAGAGCGGAACCCCGCTTAGGGCAGACCCCTGTCCTAGCGTTAGGGCAGGACCCCGCCCTAGGTTAGGGCAGGACCCCGCCCTAGTGTTAGAAGCGTACCCGCTTCAGGCTTAGATCACGGTCCTGATCAGGCTTAGATCACGACCCTTTGCGGTTAATTCCTTATCTCTTTGTCAACTAATAAAAATACCCAAATACAAATGAGTTTCGGAACAGGCCCACCTATTTGTACTCCGCGCTTAACAAAACCGATGTGCGGGATATGACCGTCAGCCTCATAGGGACCCGTTATCCGAGGAAGCTGTTTTCGTATTTCAGGGAGGCAAACTGCGCCGTAACCGGTACCTCTCCGGGGATTTGGTCGTGGGCGAAAAACGTTGTTTACCAAACAACCTTGTGAAAAAACCAGAAGTTAATCACAAGCGCGACAGCAATGTTACGCATGCGCGGATCCTCGGAAAAACATATCCCTTTCCGCGCCAAACGGGAACACCATGTCCTTAACGACAGATGGTTCCTTTCTGTCTTTTGGGTGTTTCGCTTGCCCGTAACCGCCTCGCTTCCGTAACGCGGGACTTACAAGCAAAATGATCATCGGAATACACGGTCTTTATCTCATACGGCTTCAGCAGCCTTAACCGTCCGCTCAGATTTTTATATTCCCGCGTCCCGAAATGAAATGCCGGCGGCTCTCCCGTGTTATGATCTGCCGCCCGCCATAGCCGGCGCTGACGGGATTTACCGCCCGCAAAACTCCGCGTCTCATCCATTTCAACTTCTTCTGCCGGCACCAAATCTATGTTAATACCGCTGTCTTTGCGCGCGTTTAGGCAACCGTAATTAACATGCCATAACAGCGCTTCAATACTCCTCAACGCGCCGGCCGCCGTGTCCTTCGCCGTCCCTGGCGCCCGCGCCGCCGCCCGTGTCCCGCAGCCGTTAATTATCAAAAAGAACATGCGCGAACGGGATGTATGGGTCACACGCTTTATACGTGTAACTTTCAACAAATGTCCGGCGCGGACAGTTTTCATTGAGGCAAAGAAACCGCTGCCTGCCGTTCTTTGCGGTCCCGTTTTTCATTACCTTTTTACTTCCGCAATGCGGGCATTTTACCGGCACTAATACCATTTTCTTCCCCTCCCTGTTTCCTTACGATTGGGTTCTCTCTAACCTTTTACAATAGCCTTTGTATACAGCCAACTTATTTCGCTCACTACCCAGGGTGTCCGCCGCCTCTTTGTACTCTTTCGAGTATTGCTGTCGTCTTGCCATAATGGCTCTCCTTACCAGTTTCATTGTGGCTTAACTCTTTGTCCACTCCTGGAGAGGGGGGCCAGTTCGTGTGGTTCGTGGTTAACTGAATAGTTACAAAAACGGCAGCTATTCAGCCGTCATTCCGTGGCTTGACTCACTTTTGGAAAAGTGGTATTCTGTGAAACAAAGAGGTGACTTAATTGGCTTATGAAGAAGTTAGTAAAGAATTGGAGCGCGTAATCGCGTACATCAAAAGCGGTGATTGCACAGACGAAGACAAACGCCGCATCACAAAAGAAACCATCCAAAACATAGAAACATATGTGAATCCGGGATGGCTTCAGTACCGTAAAGCGATGTCCACCAACCATGCGGTGGTAGAGAAGCGTGATTACGGCAACTATATCAAGGGACTCTACGGCGAAAAGTTCATCGATTGTTTTGGCGGCTTTGGCATTTTTACCTGCGGGCATCACAACGAAGAGATTGTTGACGTGGTCCGTTCCCAGCTTGACCGCCAAGCCCTTCATTCGCAGGAATTGCTCGATCCGTTGCGGGGCTATCTCGCTAAGGCCGTATCCGGTATCACTCCCGGTGATTTGCAGAAATGCTTTTTCACAAACGGTGGGGCCGAGGCTGTGGAGATGGCGCTGAAACTTGCCCGTATCGCTACCGGCGGGCGCTACTTTATTTCATGGTAAACGGCTTCCACGGCAAGTCTATGGGGGCGATCTCGGTAACGGGCAAGGCAAACTACCGCACGCCCTACCTCCCGATGGTGCAGCAGGTGGAACACGTAACCTACGGCATAGCGGAAGAGGTTGACAAGGCGATACGGGAGCAGCACGCGGTAGGCGAGAAAGTGGCGGCGGTCATTCTTGAGCCGATACAGGGCGAGGCAGGTGTTATCGTGCCGCCGGACGGGTATCTGCGCGATGTCAGGGAGATTTGCGACAAATACGGGGTAGTGTTGATATTCGACGAAATACAGACCGGCATGGGGAGAACCGGTACGATGTGGCGTTGTCAGGCGGAAGACGTAACGCCTGACATCATGACTTTCGGCAAAGCCTTTGGCGGTGGCGTCATGCCTATCACCGGCATAATCTGCCGTCCTGATATGTGGGTCAAAGAGCTTGTAGACAATCCGTTCCTGCTCGGTTCCCCGACTTTTGGCGGTAATCCGCTGGCGTGTTCCGCCGCGATAGCCACGATAAAGCACATGATCGATAACGATATTCCCGGCCAGTGTCGTGTCAAAGGCGAAAAACTTAAAACCGGCCTTGAGTCCCTCAAAAACCGTTTTCCGGAGCTTATCGAAGAGGTCCGGGGCGTTGGCCTGATGCTTGCCGTTGAATTCCGCAGCACCGAAATAGGTTACGCTGTAGCGAAAGGTCTGTTCGCCCGCAGTGTCATAACGGCGGGCACGCTCCTTAACGCGAAGTGTATCCGTTTCGAGCCCGCCGCCGTCCTGACTGATGACATCATACAAACGATCGTCTCCCGTATGGCGGAAGCCATGCATGACGTTGCGCAGAGAGAGAAGTCTGAATAAACCAGAAGTATCTCGCTCTGGCAAAGGGCAGAATATGGTGACTATATAGTTATTCTGCTTTAACTATTCAGCCGTCTTTGTTACCGTCGGGGGTGGGAACCCTACAGCCCTCAACATCCTGTTTCGGATTTCCGGGCCGGGGTGTGCCCCAAACGTCCGTCCATGGACGCTTGGGGCACACCCACCAAGCCAAGCACTGCTTGGCCACCATGCACTGTATGGATTTGTCCCCGCAGACAATATGAAGTGTTTCCCCCCTTCAAAAAAAAGTTAAAAGCCGTGGGTTTACTACTTGTGGTAGGATTACCATATTTAACACAGGAGGCACTGATGAAAGAATACTACATAGGTTTGGATGTCCACAAGGACTCTGTTTTTATGGCGGTTTTGGACGGCCGGAAAGTACGGTCCAATGAGAAATCGGACAGCGGCCTGATCGGGGCTGTGGAAGTGGCGGCCAATTCTCCCCAGCTGGTAAAAGCGATAAAGCAGTATCAGAGAAAAGGGAAGGTATTCGTGGCATACGAGGCGGGCTGCCTAGGATTTGACCCGTATCACTTTTTGGAAAAGCACGGGACAGCCTGTGAAATCATTCCGGCGAACACGGTATTCCGGTTGGGGAATGAAAAGAAGATCAAGACCGGTCGGCTGGACACGGCGCTTATCGGGCGGATGCTGAAACGGGGGAAGCGTCGGCAACGAAGTTGCCACAGGGATATGGACTTTACCCCGTAAGGTAGACACCGTTAAGCGACTTACCTTGAGTTAAACACATGAGGTGCCACATAGTCAAGTGCCGAATGCAGTCGAATGCGATTATAATACGCCTCAACG
>JAIRNN010000312.1 GCA_031257995.1 Spirochaetaceae bacterium
CCGGACGAATGGGAAGGCCAAAGGCAACCGTCTTTCGTTGGAGATAACCCCCAAACCAACGCCTCCGCCCAAATAACGCCCCCGGATCACAGCAAAAAAGGAGTTACAGACCACCTCAACGCTACTGGTCAAAGATGGCCGCAAGAGAGGTCTGTCCGCACCGCAACGTTAAGTTTTGAAGCGGACTCTATGATCGTACCGGAGAGCCGCTGCCTCCGAGTAGCGTTACTACCGAAGGCGGTACAGATGCCCGGAAGTAGCGGCTCTCCAGCCTCGACACACTACCACACTAAGATGACACGGTTGACTCTCGTTCATCTGTGATTAACCGTGATTAAGTCCCTGATAAAGAAGCGGGGGTGGCGGAAGAATTGAGGATGCCGCAACATCAAACCAGACAGCCCCCGTGGAGGCTCGGTCGGACGCCGCGCTCTTTATCCCCTGTAAGGCACCCATTTACCACGCCCGAAACAGGCACAACCATAGGGTTGTGCTAAGGGCGTTATCGTTATACCGCAACACGGTACGGTACCAATAAAGGCAACACTTTGATAGCGCCTTCAGTGCCGCGGAGCATCGCCGCTATTCCCTCCAACGCCCGCCCCCCAAGGAAAGCCCCTGCGGGGACTCCACGGCGGGTGGTGGCGGTGCTTCCCCTCCTTATCTCTTGAAAAAATTTCTGTAAATTAACGCTTGCATTTTCTGAAAAGTGTGATATACTAAGAAGGTTAGGAGGATTTATGCGGAAAACGGTTTTGCGCGGGTATGTGTCTTCGTACCTGTTTCTGGTTCCCTGGCTCATCGGGTTTTTGGTGCTGACGCTCTACCCGATGATCTATTCGTTATACCTGTCGTTCACGGACTACAACATCTTGCAGTCGCCGAAATGGGTCGGGCTCAAGAACTTTATCGTGATGTTTTCGGGAAACGCCGAATACGTGAAGGACACGCGGTTTCTCAACTCGCTGGGGGTGACGTTCAAGTTTGTGTTCATCTCGGTGCCGTTGAAGCTGATGTTCGCGCTCGCCGTGGCTATGCTGATGAACCAAAAGTTACGGCTCATCCCGCTTTACCGCACGGTCTACTATATTCCGACCTTGCTCGGCGGTTCGGTGGCGATTGCCGTCCTATGGCGAAGACTTTTCGCGGGGGACGGCGTGATCAACATGATTATCACCGGGCTCATTCCGTCCGCAAATCCGCCCTCGTGGATTTCCGACCCCAGGTATGCGCTTGTTACGCTGATTCTCCTCGCCGTGTGGCAGTTCGGCAGCCCAATGATCATATTCCTGGCCGGGCTCAAGCAGATCCCGACTGAGTTCTACGAGGCGGCCAGCGTTGACGGGGCAGGAAAAGTACGGCAGTTCTTCAACATCACGCTGCCCGCGCTCTCGCCCATCATCCTCTTCAACTTAATCATGCAGATGATAAGCGCGTTCCAGTCCTTCACCCAGGCTTATGTCGTTTCAAGCGGGAACGGCGGGCCGTTGGACTCGACCATGTTCTACAGCCTCTATCTCTACATCAAAGCCTTCCAACATTCCGAGATGGGCTACGCCTCGGCTATGGCATGGTTCCTGTTGCTCGTCATCGCCGCGATGACGGCTATCACCTTCAAGGCATCCGATTCGATGGTTTCCTATGGAAGCGGAGAATAAAAGGAGTAACATATGAAACGTCAAACCCAAACTTTTATCGGCGCAAGCGCCGCGAATGTCATCATCATTTTTTTCGGCATCCTTATGCTCTACCCGGTCATCTGGCTCATCATGGCCTCGTTCAAGGAAGGCTCGGCTATATTCAGCGACCCCAGCCTCCTTCCGAAAACATGGACAATCCAAAACTACGTCAAAGGCTGGGGCGGCATCGGCATCGTTACGTTCAGCACATTCTTCAAAAACTCGTTCACCATCTGCTTCGCCTGTATGATTCTGAATGCGGCGTTTTGCTCCATCACCGCCTACGCCTTCGCGCGGTTAGAGTTCCCCGGCAGAAAGTTCTGGTTCGCCATTATGATGGTTACCCTTATGCTGCCCTCCCACGCCACGACCATCCCCCGGTACATCATGTTCCGCTCCTTCGGCTGGATAGATAGTTTCCTTCCGCTCATCGTGCCCAAACTCTTTGCGACGGATGCCTTCTTCATATTCCTCCTCGTCCAGTTCATCCGAAGCCTCCCCAAAGACCTCGACGAATCGGCGCGCATCGACGGTTGCGGTAAATTCGGCATCTATGCGAAAATCATCCTCCCGCTCAGCGTTCCCGCCATCATCACCACCGTGCTTTTCACCTTCCTGTGGACATGGGACGACTTCTTCAACCAACTGCTCTACCTCAACTCGCCGCAGATGTACACGATCCCGATGGGCCTCCGCCTCTTTCTGGACTCGTCCGGTCTCTCGTCGTGGGGCTCGATGTTCGCCATGTCCGTCTTGTCGCTTTTGCCCAGCTTCATCCTGTTTTTCACGCTGCAAAAGTACTTCGTCCAGGGCATCGCAACAACCGGTATGAAGGGATAGGGCCCGCCTGCCGTGGAGGCGCTTGGGAGCGGCGCAATGCGAAAAAGCGGCGGTATCGGGGGATGGAGAGACTATAGTGAATAATGATTTCGGTGGGGGGAAGTCTCCCCCCTGCCTCCAGACAGCTCAAACCCTCCAAACCATTTCATGATTTGGATGGTTTGAGCCGTCTTCCGGCACCCCCTTCTACGGGGGCGTTGCCCCCGTAACGCCCCCGGCTTCATCACGGGACTTAATCACGAGAAACCACAGAGCGAGACGAAAGAACGTTACGGTTTCGAGATGCGCGGCCTCCGGCTTGAGGGGGCGTGGCTCACGTTTTACATCAAGCCCGACGACGGCCTCAAACTGCCGGTGATAATGCATCTGCTGAAACAAACGTTTTCTGCCCGCTTCAACGCTCGGACGGGGAGGACGGGGCACGTGTGGGGAGAGCGGCATGAGTCGGAGATCTTGGAGGGAGGGCCGCCTGAGGGGTTGGAGGAGGCGGACTGGGAGGCGGCGGCAACGCTGGCGAAAAAGCCGGTGCCGGAGGTCATAACCTATACGTTCTCTTGGGGCAGCTCCCGGACGAATGGCCAGGCTAAAGGGAACCGGTTATCGTTCGAAGTTACCCCCAAACCCGCGTCTCCGCCCGCTTAACCGCCCCGAATCACGGCCCAAAAGGAGTTACAGCCAGCCTCAATCACATGGGCCAAAGACGGCCGGAGGAGAAGTTTGCCCGCTTCCGCAACGTCAGGCTTTGAACTCGAAATTGCCGGGCAAACGCATGAATCACGTTTAACCGCAGATGAAGAAATTCCGCAAATTACCCGGATTGCGCCAAATGGCGGCACGGATAAAATCTGCATATATCCGTGAAACCTGTGTTTGTCTGTGGGCAAAATTGTATCTCTGTGCGTCCATCCCTCACCTCACCACAATATTCACGAGCTTGTCAGGCACGGTGAAGACTTTCGCGACGGTTTTGTCCGCGAGCCATTTTTGGATGTCGGGGAGGGCGAGGGCCGTTTTTTCCAAGGCGGCAGGGGCGGTTCCGGCGAGGGCAGTGAATTTGTCGCGGACTTTGCCTTGTACCTGCACGACGATGGTCACTTCGTCGTCTTTGGCAAGCGTTTCGTCCCATGCCGGCCAGGGGGTGTGGGAGACGGAGTCCGTGCGGCCCGTTTTTTCCCATAGTTCCTCGCCCAAGTGGGGGGCGTAGGCGGCGAGCATCACGACAAAGGGTTCCCAGAGACCGCGCGGGATGGCGGGCAACTTTGCCAGCTCCGTCGAATAGACCATCATCGCGGAGATCGCCGTGTTGAAGTTCAGCGTGGCAGTGTCGGCGGTAACTTTTTTGATGGTCTTGTGGAGGGCCTTGACGAGGGTGTCTGCCGGGGCAGATGCCGCGATCGTCCGGCTGCCCAGATCCCAGCAGCGTTCGAGGAATCGGGATACCCCGACGAGGCCCGCCGTGTTCCAAGGTTTGCTGACTTCGAGGGGGCCCATGAACATCTCGTAGACACGGACGGCATCGGCCCCATACTGACGGATCATATCGTCGGGGTTGATGACATTACCCCGGCTCTTGGACATTTTCTGGTTGTCCGCGCCGAGTATCATGCCCTGGTTGACAAGGCGCTGGAAAGGCTCCGGGGTGTTCACTACGCCAATGTCGTAGAGGACTTTATGCCAGAAGCGGGAGTAGAGGAGGTGCAGAACGGCGTGTTCGGTGCCGCCGACATAGAGATCGACAGGTGCCCAGTAGTCGATTGTGGCGCGGGAGGCGAATGTCGTGTCGTTTTGGGGGTCGAGGTAGCGGAGGTAGTACCAGCAGGAACCGGCCCATTGCGGCATCGTGTTGGTTTCCCGCTTTGCTTTTCCGCCGCACTTGGGACAGGTCGTGTTGACCCAGCTTTCGATGTTGGCAAGGGGGCTTTCCCCGGTGCCGGACGGCTCGTAGGACTCGACTTGCGGCAGCTTGAGGGGAAGCTCGCTTTCGGGGAGGGGGACAACGCCGCACTTTTCGCAGTGAACGAGGGGAATGGGTTCGCCCCAGTAACGCTGGCGGGAGAACACCCAGTCGCGGAGTTTGTAGTTTACCGTCTTTTTTCCCAGCCCCTTCGCTTCAAGAAACGCCGTGATCTTTGTCTTGGCCTCCTCAGTGGCAAGACCGGAGAACTCGCCTGAGTTGATCGAATAGCCGTAGGCCGTTGTAACCCCTGCCACGGGATGTGCGTCAGGATACCCGTTCCCCGAAGGGGCCCCGCCGTTTTTTCCCATCGCGCCGCGCTCTATCGCCTCCACGGCGGGGGGTTGGGGGCGTTGCGGGGCGCTCCCCGCAGAGGGGGTAGCGGAGGGCCAAACGGAGGGAGGTGTGGACGCGCCTTTGGGCGCGGGCACATCGACCGGAGAGCGGACCGGAGCGAGGGGGAGACTTCCCCCTCCTTTTGCTTCTTGAACAGGAGAGACGACTTGGCGGATGGGGAGGTTGAAGGTTTGGGCGAACTCCCAGTCGCGTTCGTCGTGGGCGGGGACGGCCATGATCGCGCCGGTACCGTAACTGACGAGGACATAGTCGGCGATCCAGACGGGAACTTTTTCGCCGTTGACGGGGTTGACGGCGTAGGCCCCGGTGAATACGCCGGTTTTTTCTTTGGCGAGGTCGGTGCGTTCGAGATCGCTCTTTTTGGCGGCCGCTTCGAGGTAGGCGGCGACGGCGGCTTCCTGGACGGGGGCGGTTATTGCGGCAACGAGGGGGTGTTCGGGCGCGAGAACCATGTAGGTGACACCGAAAAGGGTGTCAGGGCGCGTGGTGTAGATTTCCAGCGTCGCGGGGCGGCCCTCGATTTCCATGGCAAAGAGGACGTTCGCGCCTTCCGAGCGGCCAATCCAGTTGCGCTGCATGAGTTTCACGGGTTCGGGCCAGTCGAGGCCGTCAAGTCCTGAGAGGAGTTGTTCGGCATAGGCGGTGATCTTCAGCATCCACTGGCGGATGCGCTTGCGTGTAACCTTCGTGCCGCAGCGTTCGCAGAGGCCGTCTTTCACCTCTTCGTTGGCAAGGCCGGTCTTGCAGGAGGGGCAGAAGTTGATCGGGCTGTCCGCTTCGTAGGCGAGGCCG
Source organism: Spirochaetaceae bacterium (assembly GCA_031257995.1). GTDB lineage: Bacteria > Spirochaetota > Spirochaetia > Treponematales > Breznakiellaceae > JAIRNN01. The sequence continues at coordinate 5,623 of JAIRNN010000312.1, forward strand.
CGCTCGAAGAGTTTGAGGAATATCCACTGCGTCCACCGGTAGTAGGCTTCTTGGGACGTGTCCACCTCGCGGTTCCAGTCGTAGGAAAAGCCGAAACTCTTGATCTGTTCGCGAAACTTGTTGACGTTGACCGCCGTGGTTACCGCTGGGTGGGTGCCGGTCTTGATGGCGTAGTTCTCGGCAGGAAGCCCAAACGCGTCAAAGCCCATCGGATGCAGCACGTTGTAACCGGACGCGCGGAGGTAGCGGCAGTAGATATCGGTCGCCGTGTAGCCTTCCGGGTGGCCGACGTGGAGCCCCTGCGACGAGGGATAGGGGAACATATCCAGCACATAGCGCCGCCTGTCTTTCGGAAACGCCGGGTCTTCCGCCGCGCGGAATGTCTTGCGCGCCTCCCAGTAGCGCTGCCACTTGGGTTCGATTGTCTCAAAAGGATATTTTGCCATAATGGGGAGAGTATAATGGAAAAAGAGATAAAAGATAAGGGCGCGCGTTGCACGAATTGATAAGAGAAAATTGAAAAGGGAAAATTACGGAACCATGTGGGGGAGACTTCCCACTGTCAACAAGTTAAGAAACCCGGACAGCGGAGGTTTGTTCCCCTTCCCGCATCCCCTCCCTCAACAGTTCGGCTTGTGATTGTGGTGGGAATGCGGCTTCTTC
>JAIRNN010000336.1 GCA_031257995.1 Spirochaetaceae bacterium
TTGAAGATTTTCCCTTGAAATCTTTGCGTATGCGGGGGAACAAATCCCCCGCACCCCCAGTTTTAACCGCCCCAAGGGGCGGGGTATTTAACCCCAAAGGAATAAATGCAACAGGGCCCCGGAACCGCCCCCGCAACGCCCCCGGCTTGCCCCTCCGGAGAATTGAAAATGGATAATGGAAAATGACAGGAACGAACCGCGTAGTTTCCAAGCACAGCCCGCACAGGGAGGGAAGCCCCAAAGGCATCATGGATGCCCTGCCCCCAGCTTTTATCACAAGAAACCACAGATACGGCAGATGAGCGCGGATGAAGAAAGGCGAGGTGTGAAGAATCTGTGTTTATCTGATTCATCTGTGTCGCCGTTTATGGTGCCATCTGTGGTTAAACGTGATTTTTCATCTTTTTTCACGATTTTTCCAGTCAGATTAAAGCAATACGGCTGCCAACCGCATATATATAGCGTAGGAGGCATTGTATATGCGAAAAGAAAGACAGTTAGCAGAAAACGTATGGTACCGGGTTGAAACGTCGGTAAACGTCGGCGAGCCTTTGTTTCGGCTGCCGGAGGCCAAAGCGCTTTTCCTCGGCGTGCTCCGCGAAACGAAAGAACGTTACGGCTTCGGGATGCGCTGGCTGGTCATTGAGAACGGGAGCGTGTCGTTTTACATTAAGCCTGACGATGGTCTCAAACTTCCGCTGATAATGCAGTGGATGAAGCAAACGTTTTCGGCGCGGCTCAACGTTATCACGGGGAGGCTGGGGCACGTTTGGGGGGAACGGTATGATTCGGAGATCATGTGGGAAGGGCCGCCTGAGTGGGCGAAGGAGGTGGACTGGGCGGCGGCGGAAGCGTTTGTGGCGGCCACGCCGATAGAGGAGATATTGACGTACAAGCTGAGTTGGGGCAGCCCCCGGACGAATGGGATGGCAACGGAGAACCGTTTTTTGTTCACCATTTCCCCCAAACCCACATCCCCGCCCGGATAACCGCCTCGTTTACAGCAAAAAGGGGTTACAGACAGCCTCGAACATCCCGGTTCAAGATGGCCGCAGGGGGAAATCTGCCTACAACACCCGTGATGAAGTCGTGATTAATGCGGGGTCTTAGGAACGGAGCCCCTAGGAGCGGGGGTTGCGTATAAACGGAGGGAGGTGCGGACATATCGACCGGAGAGCGGGCTGGAGCGAGGGATCGACGGGGCCTGTTACTTTTATCTGTGGTGTAGCATTTTTTGGGCCCCACACCGTGTTGCGGGAACATCAAAACACGCTCAACGTTTCGCGTGCGGCATTGGATGTCCCCTCCTTTTCAATCTTTTCAAGGGGTTTTAAAACAGGCTCAAACTACGATTTTTTCACTTTTTTCCGTGTCAGACTAAAGCAAATGGGTTGGCAACCGCATATATATATGGTGGGGGTTTGTTATGTTTGTGTATTCGTATATTCGTTTCGGGTTTGACGGGATTCTGGTGCGTATCGAGGCCGATTTGCGGCGGGGGATTCCCGGTGTGGACATCACGGGACTGGCTTCCGGCGCAGTGAGGGAGGCGCGGGAACGGGTGCGCTCGGCGTTTCGTAATGCGGATTTCCGGTTTCCGCAGGGACACGTTCTCATCAACTTGGCACCGGCGGAGGTGAAGAAGGAAGATGCGGCACTCGACCTGCCTATCGCGCTGGTGATGCTCGCCGCATCGGGACAAGTCCCGCCTGTTGGCAACGTTATGGCGTTGGGCGAGCTTGAGTTGTCGGGGAGGCTGCGCCCGGTGAAAGGGGTGCTGGCCGCCGCCGCACGGGCTTTGAGCGAGGGGGTCGACTCGATGATTGTTCCGTTTGCGAACTTGCGGGAGGCGGAGCTTCTCATGCCGGGGAAGGTCGCCGGAGTGGAAAACCTGAAGGAAGCGGCGGCGGCTTTCTTGTACCACGCGAAACAGGGGTGTTTCCCGGCTTTCCCGTCAGGCGGTGATGCCAGCGCGGGAACGCCGCTCTACACCGGGGATTTTGCCGAGGTTCGGGGGCAGGAACGCTACAAGCGGGTGCTGGAGATTGCGGCAGCGGGCGGGCACAACGTGCTGGTGTTCGGGCCTCCGGGAGCGGGGAAGACGATGCTTGCCCGCCGGTGGACTACGATCTTTCCCGACCTTGGCCCGGAGGACACCGTTACCGTGACGCGGCTTTACAGTCTTGCCGGGCTACTTTTTGGGGACGATCCCGGCTCTCCCAACGGGCTGGTGCAAAGGCCGCCTTTCCGCTCTCCGCACCACACGGCCAGTGCCGAGGGGATCATGGGCGGCGGGAAGCACCTTACCCCCGGCGAGGCGAGTCTGGCCCACGCCGGGGTGCTTTTCTTGGACGAAGCACCGCAGTTTCGGGTGAACGTCCTTCAGGCTCTGCGCGAGCCGTTAGAGGAGAAGCGGGTGCGAATTGCCCGCGCTTCAGGCCAGGTGCAACTGCCCGCCGATTTCCAGTTGTTGCTCGCGGCCAATCCCTGTCCGTGCGGCAAACTGGGTATGGCGGCGGGGGATTGTTTCTGTTCCGGCGAGGAAATCTATCGGTATTGGCGGCGGTTCGGCGGGGCGCTTCTGGACCGGGTGGAACTGCGGGCGACGGTACGCGCGCCGGATATTGACGCGCTTGCGGCGGGCGGGAACAGCGGGGAATCCAGCGCCGTGATACGCGAACGGGTGGCCGCCGCCATCGCCGCCGGAGAATACCGTTTCAAGGGCAGCCGGGTACGGCGGAACGCCGGCATGACACCGCCGCTCATCGACCGATACTGCGCCCCAAATGACCATGCGCTCCGGGCACTGAAAACGGCGGTCGAAAAATTGGGGCTTTCGGGCCGCGCCTACCACAGCATCCTGCGGGTTTCCCGAACTATCGCCGACTTGGAGGGCAAGGGCGCCATCGGCGCGGAACATATCCTCGAAGCCGTCCAGCACCGCCGCACGGGCGACGACCCTTACGACGTGTTTCAGCCCGATTAATGGGGCAAAACAGAAAACGCCATTATCGTTGTCTTCGCTGAGCAGGAAGAGATTGCCGGTAAAGTGATAATCCAGTCCGCTTCCGAACCTGAACCATAACGCGCTGAAATCTCCCGGAGGAGCGTCATCACCGTCGGAAAAACTTGGCACTGCATCGCCTTCCTCATCTTTTACGGAAAGCATAGCCCGGTAGACGATACCCAGCAGGGGAAATACGGTGAGTTTTTCGCCGACTGCAATGGGGTATTTTCCCAGCAAACCGATGTCAAACCCCGGATAGGATATATCCTCATCAGTGCTAGTGTCGCCCATTTCCATCTTAAAACTCCCGCCACCACCTGAGAAACCCGGATTCAATTCCGCATAGGTAGCGTCAAGAAACGCAATACCGCCGCCGGAAAACTGTGTGATTATCCGTACCCGGTACGCCCCGGCGGACAGCACCGGAAGCTATGGGAGAGACTACAGTAAAATCGTGAAACATTCACGATTTTACCGTATCCGAGGCACTACAAGCTGATAGGAACACAACCGTGAAAAAGTGGCCGGTTATATTTTTTGCCAAAGCATATTGTCTGACAAATCTCCGTATATTGTATGTGTTTTCGCGGTTCCAATCGGGCGAGCTCTATTGGTAGTACCAATCATTTTTGCAATATTGCCGTGGTATTGGGCAACAGAACTATTGGAAGAATAGCCGCGAAGGTACGCAAGGTGATAATTCGGCCTTACCAACAAGGCATTATTCACTGTGTGCGAGTCAAATAAGAAACTCCTTTGTGTATTTATACGCATACGGTCTTTTCCCGCCGTCAAAATTTTAGGTGATAGTCGGAAAAAGACTTGACAAAGTGTATGGCCTGAGATTAAAATAAAAAGCGAGGGGTATACACATGGAAAACAAACTCAAAAATTTGCTTGATTTGGCAAAGTCGC
>JAIRNN010000007.1 GCA_031257995.1 Spirochaetaceae bacterium
CCTCCGCTACCGGCGTGTTGGCCGACTTGTCTATCGCCGCCCAGTCCGTCTCTTCCGCCCGTTCCGGCGGCTCCCCGTCCAAGATCTCCGACTCGTACCGTTCACCCCAAAGATGCCCCCTCCTCCCAGTGAGGATGTTGAACCGCAGGAAAAACGTTTGTTTCAGCAGCTGCATTATCAGCGGCAGTTTGAGGCCGTCATCGGGCTTGATGGAGAACGACATGCTACCGTCCTCTATGACCAACCCGCGCATCTGGAAGCCGTAACGCCCTGCCGTCTCGCCAAACACGCCGAGGAAAAGTGCCTTTACCTCCAGCAATCGGAACAAGGGCTCGCCGATATTCACCGCCGTCCGCACCTCGTACCAGACGTGCTCGGCTAATTCTCTTTGTTGGCGCATATACAATGCCTCCTGTACTATATATATGCGGTTGGCAGCCGTATTGCTTTAATCCGGCACGAAAAAAACGCGAAAAAAGATGAAAAAAGTGAAAGTTTGAGGTTTTGAAACAGCATCGCATATCTATCGTGCAGGCGTGCCGCTGTCTGCGGACGGCGTAATCGCATGAGGTAGTACAGCCGCTTAATCTGTGTGTCTTTTTATGAAAACTCGTTCCGCCATCTTGTTGACCGGTACCGCAACGGCGCAATCTGCGGCCCCCCGTGATGAATCTTTGCTTGGGCGAGTAAGCCGATCAAAGGATACACCGGCAGGCCGATCACCGTGCTTTCAAGCCCCGTCATAGACCGGATAAACCGCGATGCCTGTCCCTGTACCCGGTACCCTCCCGCCGCGCCCCGCCATTCCCCCGTTCTAACGTACCAGTCAATCACCTCATCGGAGAGGCATGCAAAAAGCACCTTTGTCGTCGCGGCAGCCTCGTAGAGAGTCTTAGCGGCATCGTCACACAAAGTCAGCGCGGTAACCACCTTGTGAGAACGGCCGGAAAGTGCCCGGAGGAAAGTCCTCGCCGTATCCGCGTCCTCCGGCTTCCCATAGACCCGGCGGCCGAGAATAACCACCGTATCCACGCCGAGAATGAGAGCGCCCGGCATTTTTGCCGCGACCGTTACCGCCTTCTTGCGCGCCAAGTACCCAGCCGTCTTTTCCGGGGACAGTCTGTCAGGTACCGTCTCGTCCACCTCCGGCTTCACGACTGTAAACGGAACTCCAAGTCTGGTAAGAATCTCGCTGCGTTGCGGCGAAGATGACGCGAGAATCAGTTTTCGCGTTCGATGAGACGAATATTTCATTGCCAAAATCTACCACCGGGAACGAGGCGTGTCAAGGGACGGACAGGGTAAACCAGCAATTCCGATTTCAAAATGAAAAAGCACCGCCAAAACCATAGCGGTTGTTTCAAAACCGGCGAAAGATCAAGAAAAACATTACACCGGGGGCGGAGCGTCTATGACGCCTTCGGGGGCGGGAAACCCCCGCAGAGGGGGATAGCGTAAGCCCGCAGGTCTGGAGCGAAGGGGGAGACGGGCCTGTTGCATTTATCTGCGTTGAGCATTTTTGGGCACGCGCGTGTTGCAGAAATGCCAAAACACGCTCAATGTTTCGCGTGCGGCGTTGGGCGTCCCCCTCTTTGTATTTTTCTTGGTAAAATCACTGCTAAAACTATATCAAATCCTCAATTTTTCCGAAATCGGAATTGCTAAGGGTAAACGCATGGGTATTTCAATAACCAACAGACACGAGCTTTTGCCTTGCCTGGCTTTCCATTCCCTGGGCCGAAGCACTACATCGATTCCCCGCGATGCCCCTCTTTCCCTGCTATCGATGCCATGCTAGACTGGGGGTATGTCTCTCAATTGCGGTATTGTTGGGCTTCCGAATGTGGGGAAGTCTACGATTTTTCAGGCGCTGTCGGGGTGCGCGGCCGAGGCTGCCAACTATCCTTTTTGCACTATCAATCCGAATACCGGAATCGTGAATGTGCCCGATGAGCGGCTTGTCCGGCTTTCCGCGCTGTTTAAGCCTCTGCGGACGATTCCGGCGGCAGTCGAATTTGTCGATATTGCGGGGCTCGTGAAGGGCGCGTCCTGCGGGGAGGGGCTGGGCAACCAGTTTTTGTCGCATATCAGAGAGACGGCGGTGCTGGCGCACGTTGTCCGCTGTTTTGACGACGGGAACATTGTCCACGTGCAGAATAAGGTTGACCCGGAAGCGGATATGGAGGTCATCGATATTGAGCTGGCCCTCGCCGACCTCGATACGCTTGCCAAGCGGAAGGAACGGGCCCTGCGCGCGCTGAAGGTGCAGGCCAAGACGGAACAAAAGGCGGCGGGGACGGTTCTTGCCGCGTTGCAAAAGATTGGGCCCCTGCTGGAAGACGGCAAGTCCGCCCGGATTGCCGCGCTCACAGGCGATGAGGAAGAGGCGGTGCGCGATTGCAACTTCATCACGATGAAGCCGCGTCTCTATGTCTGCAATACGGACGAGGCGGGGGCGCGTGAGGCGGCGGGCGGCGGTATCGGCAACGCTTATATCGAGGCGGTGAAGAAGCGGGCGGTTGCCGAGGGGACGGAGGCGGTGGTGATCTGCGGCAAATTCGAGGCGGAACTCGCGGAAATCACCGATCCCGAAGAAAAGGCGTCGTTCCTCGCGGATTTGGGACTCAAGGAAAGCGGCCTTTCGTGGTTGATACGCGCCGCATACCGGCTGCTGGGCCTTGCCACGTTTTTCACGGCGGGGGCGGACGAGTGCCGCGCATGGACGATACACCGGGGAGATACCGCGCCCAAGGCCGCCGGGGTCATTCACACGGACTTTGAAAAAGGCTTTATCAAGGCGGAAGTCTATTCGTTTGACGACATCGCGCAGTACGGTACCGAGGCGAAGATCAAGGAAGCCGGAAAATACCGTCAGGAAGGCAGGGAGTATGTCGTGCGGGACGGCGATGTGATGTTTTTCCGTTTCAACAACTAGCCTTAATCATGTTTTGCCACAGATTACACGGATAAGCACAGACGAAGAAGTTCCACAGATTACCCAGATTTCACAGATGAAGAAAAGCGCGGAGTGAAAATCCACGCTCACTATCCATCGTCAATTATCCATTCTCCATTTTCCCAAAGAGAGAAACCCTCGTCCATACCCCCACAATCCGCTATCGGATTAACACCACTGTCAACAACTTAAGGGATAGTGCCGAGAGAATTCCCTTTATCGCAAGAAACAGCGGGAGGCATTGACAACGAACAGGGCTATGAACAGGCTTAGTTCACGGCCATAAACAGGCTTCGCCCGCACCTATTCACTTTGACAGCGTGCCGGGAGGCGGGAGTGCCGTTACGGCACCTAAACAGTACCTGCTCCAACGAGCATTCCTCCGCTACCCCCTCTGCGGGGCACCCAATGCTGCCATACGCGAAATATTGAGCGTGTTTTGGCATTCCTGTGGCACAGCGCCCGTGAATGTTGCACCGTAAATAAACGCAACAAGGCCCTGGTACACCCCCGCAACGCCCCGGACTATTGCAAGGCAATTTTTTGTGGAACTGTAAATGATGTTTTCATACCTAATGGAGTATAACTCCCATTCTAACGAGTGTGCAGGAGATAGAAAAGAGGACTTACGTGTACTCAGCAATTCCGATTTCAAAGCCTAATGTTGCGGTGGGGGCAGAGTTCTCCTGCGGCCATCTTTGGCCCACGTGATTGAGGCTGTATGTAACCCCTTTTGGCCGTAAAGCGGGCGGTTAGCCGGGCGGAGACGCGGGTTTGGCGGCGTTGTGGGCCGAAAACCGGGTCGTTATCATCATCCCGGGCGACCTAAGGCTGTCCCAACTCAAGATGTAGGCCGCCGCCCCCGGTATTGGCGTGTTTGCCGACTTGTCTATCGCCGCCCAGTCCACCATTTCCGCCCACTCCGGCGGCTCCCCGTCCAAGATTTCCGACTCGTACCGTTCCCCCCAAACGTGCCCCCTCCTCCCTACGATTATATTGAACCGTAAAGAAAACGTTTGTTTCAGCAGCTGCATTATCAGCGGCAGCATAAAGCCGTCTTCGGGCTTAATGTAGAACGTGAGCCGCGCCCCCTCAAGCTGGAACCCACACATTTCGAAACCGTAACGTTCTTTCGTCTCACGGAGTACGCGGTGGAGCAGCGCTTTCGCCTCCGGCAACCGGAACAA
>JAIRNN010000011.1 GCA_031257995.1 Spirochaetaceae bacterium
ATTGACGATGTGTGCGGGATGCTGTTTGCGATGAACGGCGGGTTTGCCTCTGTTGACTCAACCCTGAATTCAAACTTGCTTGCATTGTAGTAAATCAAGTCTATTTTGGACTATCACCATAGATTTGCCAATGACATACGTTATCCGCATAAATATGAAGTAACTGAGCCTGTTCCAAAACCCCAAGCAAATCATAGAACAACCACGTTTGCAGCGAACCTTCAAGAAAATTTAACCGCAAAGGCGCCCAATGCCGCGCCCGAAACATTGAGGGCGTTATACAATTACGCAACACGGTGCGGTGCCAATAAAGGCCTCGCCTTTTTATTCAAGCATCAGCGCCGCAGTACTGAGGCGCAGAAGGTTTTCACCGATAATTTTGCGCTCTGTTGCCAATCTCTCTGTTTTGTCAGCCTTCTGTGAAGGCCGCATTCAGTACAGCTTATAAAGCCGACAAAGTATCTTATCAGTACCCGCCTCCTTATTCGCCTCAGCGGTTTACTAACCGCCTTCGCCTTTGCGGTTAATTCCTTATCTTTTTGTCAACTAACAAAAATGCCCAAATACAAATGAGTTTTGGAACAGGCTCAACTGACAATGATGTAAATTTTTCTATAAACGCCGTTGAAAAAATTAGAAACATAAAACCAATTATTGATTTAAGAAATAAAATTAATGCTGAAAATGGAGAATGAGCGAAGGTAGGAGACTGTACGTTTCTCTGTGCCGCCATATGGCGACATCTGTGACAAACCGTGATCCCGCCCCAACCCTTATTACAAAAAACCACAGATTACGCAGATAATCGCAGATAAATCTGCGCCTATCTGTGTCCCTCTGTGGTTAACCGTGATTAAACCTCGTTAAAGCCTTCATCAGCAGTCGATCTTCAGATCGCCGTATTCGATGATCCCCCTTTTTCGCATAATCTCCGAGGCAAGAAGCGTGAAAACGGCGGGGATAACCACGGCTACGAGGATGAGGCCCACCCAGTTTGTCGGAGTGCCTCCGAATGGAGTTCCTCCGGCGGCTGCCGTGCCGGGCGGGGAAAGCCAGCCGGTTACCACCCCGATGGGGCCGACCAGCCCGCTGGTTCCCATGCCGGACGCGATGGCCGGGCCATTTTGCTCCAGTTTGAAGATGCACGTGGCGACCGGACCGTTGATTGCCGAGGCAAACACGGCGGGCAACCATAACACCGGCTTTTTCATGAGGTTCGGCACCTGCAACATCGAAGTTCCCAGCCCCTGCGCGAGGAGACCGCCCAGTTTGTTTTCGCGGAACGAGGCAACGGCGAACCCAACCATGTGCGCGCAACAACCAGCAAGAGCCGCGCCGCCCGCAAGCCCCGTTAGGCCCAGAGCCGCGCAGATGGCAGCCGAGCTGATCGGCAGGGTCAACACGATGCCCATGATCACCGATATGACGATCCCCATGATGAAAGGCTGCATATTCGTAGCCCACATGACCGCGATCCCGATGGCGGAAGCGGCCTTCCCGATGGGCGGGGCGAGCAGAAAAGCGGCAGCGACCCCCGTCCCGATTGTTACCAGCGGCGTTACGATCAAGTCTACGGGGGTAACTTTTGACACGAGTTTCCCGGCGATCACCGCGATCACCGTGATGAAGTAGACGGCAAGCGGCCCGCCTGCCCCGCCAAGACTGTTTGCCGCCTGTCCGACCGCCACCAGTGAGTAAAGCACGAAAGACGGCGCTTCAAGGGCAAAGCCGATAGAAACGGCCATCGCCGCGCCGGTAACGCCTGTCGCGAAAGCCCCGACCTTGTTCAAAAAGGCGAGCCCCGTCTGTGTCCCTGCAGTATTGAGAATCGTCCCAATCAGAAGCGACGCGAAAAGCCCCTGCGCCATCGCGCCCATACCCTTGACCCCCAGCCGGTTCCAAGAGAGGTCGATCCCCTGCCTTTTCAGAAAAGCGGAAAATGAAGATGTCATCGTCTGCCTCCCGCCGTGTTACAAACCGGAGAGGGGACACTCGCCCTGACGAATCTTGCGAAATTACCAATCGGAAGAACCGAACCTGTAGTACGATTGATAAACACCGTGAGCACCGCGTCCCGTTCCGGAATTGCCGCGCCCTCCTTAATTAGAGCTATGCCCGCGAAAAGAAGGCAAAGACCTAAGAAACCCATACGAACCTCCTAAGTTCTGTTTGCCTTGCTTCAACCATGCGCCCAGTTAGCGTTAAAGAACGAATGGAAGGAAGGATACGAAATACTAGCCGGCCAGCACAAAACGGTCAAGAGACACAAAGCGAAGTATGAAGGTTTATCTGGACCGGCCCCTGGCGGGGGCATTACTGGAGGGGTGGACGAGCATACTGTTGACAAAATTTTGTCTCTCGCATAAACTCTGAAGATATATGGTGGCCGTAGCTCAACGGTTAGAGTCCCAGATTGTGGATCTGGATGTTGCGGGTTCGATTCCCGTCGGCCACCCTTATAATTCGTTATACCACAACGATTTACATCAAGGCCGCCCGGTGAAGGGAGCCGTAACAAAAAGAAACGGCACATAACGCCCCCGTTTCCTTGTCGCGGAGGATTGTGTTATGGTTCAGCCCTTTTCCGTCTTCCGCCGTGCCGGAAGGCCGGCGTATCTTGTCGCTTTCAAAGACGAGATTACGGGCCGGTACTTACCGGCTGTCAGTACCCGCAAGGAAAAGTACGCCGATGCCGTCAAGCAGGCATGGGTCTGGTACCGCGAGGGTATCCCGCGCAAAGGAGGCCCCGTGAATGTGCCGGTGGATTCCATCCGAAAGCTCCTGCGGGAAACGGCCCTCACCGTTCGCGATGCCGAAACGCTTGTCGGTGTCCTGCGGGATCGCGGCTTTGTGAAATCGTGCGTTTTCGCGGGAAACCCGGACGGGCCGCGTCTGGCGGATTATCTTAAAGAATTCTGGGACTGGGAGAATTCCCCCTATGTCCGCGAAAAATTAAGGCGGCAAAATTCCATTCACAGGCGTTATGTGAGCGAGTCTTTGGGAACGGTCATTAAACACTGGGAACCGTATTTCAGGGACAAGCGGCTGTGCGACATCACGAAAGACGATGTAAACGGCTTTGCCGACAGCGTGGCCTCGCTTCCGGTCGGGCACCAGCGGAAAAACGGCATTATGCTTGCCGGGTGCATACCGCTGCGCTGGGCTTACCGGAAAGAAAAAATACCCCTCGACATCACGCTGGGCCTCGTGATGTTCTCCGGCAGGGAGCGCAAGCGCAAAATCCTCACGCCCGATATTGTCACGGAAATATTTCGTCTGGAGTGGCCTGACTGCCGGGCGAAGGCCGCCAATATGCTGGCCGCCGTCACCGGGCTTCGCTCCGGGGAAATACAGGCTCTCAGGACGGGCGACCTGGGGGAGGGCTGCCTGTATATCCGGCATTCGTGGAACCGGGTCGACGGGTATAAGACAACAAAGAACAACGAGGATCGCGTGGTGGAGCTTCCCTTCCGGTTTGTAATGGACGCGCTCCGGGAAACCGCCTCTCTCAACCCGCACGGATACGGGCCTCTGTTCCCTGTCTTTTGGGCCGAGGTGTCCCCGACGAAACCTATTGAACAGCGTATATTTTCACGCGGTCTGCGGGAGGCTCTGGAGGCTTCCGGCATGGAACCCGCGCAAGCCCGCGAATACACGTTTCACGGGTGGCGGCATTTTTTCAGTACCTATATGGTTCAGCGTCTGGAGGGGAGGCTGGTCCAGTCGCAAACCGGGCATAAAACCGCGCTGGTCTTACAGCGCTATGCCGACCACCGCGTTCCCGGCGACCGGGAAAAAATCAGCACCGCCCAGCGTGAGGCGTTTGGCGGACTGTTGCCGGGGGACTAGGAGGGCCGCCAGTTTTTTCGCGGCTTGCGCGGTTTCAAAGCGCAAACCATAGGAAGCGACAGGTTTTTTACTTTTTCGCATTTGGCTTTTGTCCAAAAACCGCATCCGCCGTCATCGCTGTCAAGGACATACACGTCCCCTTTGTAATTAAGCCCCGTCCGCTTCTTGTATTCGTCCGACGTGATATAATCCCTGTCGAAAAATTTATATTTTTCATTGGGCCAATTCAAATCTGAAGTGCGAAAGTGATAGGGCATAGAAAAGGCATCGTCAAATCCGATAGAATAAAGGTAGAAAACAAATTCAACGGAGGAAGACGGTGCCTTATACTCACTATACCATAGACGAAAGAAATGCGCTACAGTCCATGATAGGCATGGGTCTGCACAAGGACACAATCTCAGTGATTCTGGGTAAAGACCTCAGCAGCGTATACCGGGAACTGAATCGGAATAGCAGCGAAGGGATATACACCGGACGAGAAGCCCAGTATGAAGCGGAAAACCGGCGACGGGAGGCCAAAGACAGACCGAAAATGGAGGAAC
>JAIRNN010000108.1 GCA_031257995.1 Spirochaetaceae bacterium
CCGTTCACCTTCGCGTAGACGGTAACCGGCCCCCGGCTGACGGCGAACCCGTCGCAGGCCTGATACGCAACCTCGTCAAAGAACCGGTTGAGGTTCGCGAGAAAGTCCTCGGTGTTCCCCGCAAAGCCGCCCCGTTCCCGCATGGACTCGAGAATGTCCTCCCGCGTGAGCGTGGCCTCGCTGCTGGTACGGGCGCCGTACAAGCCCCCGGCGCCCTCCGGATTGTTGGGGTAGAGCTTGACCCGCATCTCGTGGCGCTTCCCCAGTCTTCCATGAAACGGCATGGTATACTCCTTATGTGCCTAGTGGGATGGCTTGGTGTGGCGGGAGGGAGAGCCTTCGCGTCCGTAACCGTAACGTTGTCGCCGAAGCTAACCGTATCCCCGAAGCTGGCCGTGCCAGTGAAGCTGGCGGTTCCCGTGTTGCTGAATGTTACCGCGCCTGTGGCCGTAAGCGAGCCGATAGTCAGGCTTGTAGCCGCTCCATTGATGGTCAGGTTGGCGCCCGCATTGATAGCCCTCACCGCCCCGCCGTGGCAGGCAGGGTTACCGTTGCCGCCGCGCTGTTGGCCAGCGTCGCCCCGGAGATGTCTCCCTTGTCGCTGTCATTCAGCGCACTCACGATGTTCCCGCTAACGGACACCGTGCCGATCGCCTTGACCGTACCCATAGGCGCGGCCGAATTCGCGTCCACCGTCACCCCTTCAGGGATCTCCGTGTCAGCGTCCAGCCCGAGCTCCGTCACCGCCACAACATCGCCGTTTCAAGATCCTCCGACAAATCCGTTACCGGAGTCGCAACCTTGGCCCCGGTTACCCTCTCGAGGGTGAAAACCTCAGAATCGCCAACGATAACGTTCGTGGGGCCCCCGAAACCGTCGCGCCGTCGGCAAACCGTAGCCTTCGCCGCATTGATAGCCACGCCGGGCGAAAGCGTCAGCGTCCCGACGACATACGCCTTGACCGTCTTGAAGTCGACAACACCCGGGCTGCCGGTAACGGTAACGCCGTCAAGCACCAGCTCCGCGCTCTTCCCGTCATAGCGGTCGATCATCGCCTGAAGCCCGGCGACACTCGCGCTCACGCCGACGTGCCCGTCGCCGATCCGTCCGTCGGACCCTGCGGCGCCCGTCCCGGGATCGCAGCCGATTAAGAACAATGACACGCTCAGCAGAGCGGCCATTCCGATTAAAAAGAACTTCCTTGTTTGCATAAGAAAAGTCCTCCTTCAAATAAAATAAGCCCTCCCCTACGGGACAGCCTGGGGAAAGCTCTTTTTAGAGTCCGCTCCATTTATACAAAGAGGACAAGACGCGGAAAAAGCGTTGCCCTTCCCCTTGTCTTGACAACCCCGATACGGCGCGACTTTCCTGGGGTGCGGCCGTCTTCGGGGTTACCCTCTTTCATTCACCACAGCGAGCGGCGCCCCGCCCGTTTCTCCCTTCGGGGGAATTGAAAAGGGATAACGACCCGTTTTCCCTTTTCCCTTATCCGTTCGCGCAACGCGCCCGCCCGCCCAAAACAGCGCCCAATGACGGCAGTCCCAGGCCCGGCAGGAGACCGGGCCGGAAATGAACCGGAAAGCCGCCCGCAGGCAACCCTTCTTTCGTTTGGCCTTTTGGAGGAGGGCCGCCTGAGTTTATGAGCGCTGTTTCCGGCGGGCGAACCCGTATCGGCGCCCCTGAAACAACGCTCACAGAAGGCAATCCCAGGCCCGGTGGAAAACCCGGACCCGATGAAAACGGAATGCCATCCCCGCACAGCCCTTCTTTTTGTACGGATTTGAGGAGGAGAGCCGCCTGAATTTGCGAGCGTTGTTTCGGGGGCGCGGCCGCCCCGCGAGACCCGGAATAATGAACGGTGAAAAGAGGGGGAAACCCCGTGAAAGAGCCCTAAACAGGGCCTAAAGGGGGCTAAAACCCGTTTGAGGGGGGAGGGGTATTTTGAGACACCCCCGTACATGAGGACCTAAACGGCAACACAACTTTCTTCATATACAACGTTCACCCTTTATATAACTATCCCGCCCTGCCATTCAGGACGATACGTACTTATACAAACCGCACGAACGTCCGCTCAGGCAGTTGTTCCGTTCGCGCCTGTTCGTGGGGTTGCGGGCCAAAGGCTCGTTGAGGTTCGTGGTTAAAATGTGATTAAGGTTGTGATGAAAGCCGGGGACGTTGCGCGAATGGATAATGGATAATTGAAGCCATTATTTTCCATTATCCACTGTCCATTTTCAATTCCCCGGAGGGGCGAGAGCGAGGGGTCGGCAACGAAGTAGCCGTGGATTTCCCCTCTTTATCTTTTCCAGGGGTTCTGAAACAATGGAGTTCGTTCCCAGTTACTTCTTTTTTCCTGTCTACGAGTACTCCGGCCGCTTTTTAGCTCCACACTCTCCGGCTGCTGCTATTCTATGTACGAGGAGGCAGTTGGATTTGCCGCCATATATTCTCTTTGAACAGTATATATTATAATGACTCGATGAGACAACCTTGTTTTTATTGGGGACCGTGTTGAAATGGTAGAATGGCAGACGATACGAGATGAGGCAATCGTAGCAGCAGACAAAGAACCGCTTCTTGCCGATTTGTTCAGTAGACTTATTATTGCTCAAAAAGACTTTGCCCACGCGCTGGCCGCTGTGTTGTCGGCGCAGTGTGTGTTTTGGCACGAGGGAGTCGCGCTCGCCAAAGCCATCGAAGAGGCAATCGACGAAGACGCATCCATAACGGAAAACGCGGGAGAGGACATTGAGGCGGTTTTTGAAAAAGATCCCGCGACAGTGGACCACATCAGTCCGTTACTTTTCTACAAAGGCTATCAGTCTTTGCAACTCTACCGCGTGGCGCATCGGTTCTGGTTTAACGGACGGAAGATTCTCGCGTCGTACATTCAGAGCCGTGTATCCCAGCTTTACGGCGTGGACATTCATCCTGCCGCGCAGATCGGGAACCGCGTGATGATTGATCACGCCACGGGACTGGTGGTCGGGGAGACCGCCGTCATTGAGGACAACGTTTCTATTCTGCACGGCGTTACTTTGGGTGGTACCGGAAAGGAAACCGGCAAGCGTCATCCAACCATCCGCAAAAATTCCCTGCTTGGCGCCGACTCGACGATTCTCGGCAATATTGAGGTGGGGGAAGGCGCGGTGGTCGGTGCGGGCAGCGTTGTGCTGACTTCTATCCCGCCGCATACGGTTGCGGCCGGCGTTCCTGCCGAGGTAAAGGGCGAGGTCCGTTTCCCTGCTCCGTCCGAAGATATGGATCAGATTTTTACACACTGGACGATCTGACAACTAAGCCGGAATCACGGTTAACCACAGATGGCCCCAATGGTAACACTTTCACCCCATACGCCGCTTCATCTGAGTGTATCTATGCTAATCCGTATTCATCTGTGATTTTTTGTAATTTCATTTCGTAACATGAGGACTCGACAAAACGCGGAGGATTCGTATATACTGTAAAGAGAATAATATACATGAAGGAGTTCGCGTATACAAGGAGCTGGGTGCAATTATTGGAAAATAATGGATTTACTGCAAAAGAAACAAACAAAGAATTATTGGATAAACTGGAAGTGAAAACATTATTTGTAATAGCAGCCAAAAACGGCATATAACGAGACTGTATATGCTTCGCCGCTAGCAGGCGGTTTGAGCTACGGTTTGACTAGGTCATTCCGCTCCATTCCCACGGCAAACTGGACCTTACCCCAACTGGCAGGCACAAAGATAAGCGGGAATTATAACAGGTGAGGAGAATAAGATGGGAAAGCAAGACAAAGCTGTCGCGTCCTGGTGTAAAGTTGACACATAAGGAGTCGAAAGATGAGAGATGAGATAAGGTACAGCGAGGCGTTCAAGCTTCGTGTAGTGGAGGATGCGGCCTGCGGGAAGTAT
>JAIRNN010000254.1 GCA_031257995.1 Spirochaetaceae bacterium
CCGTTATCGTCATCCCGGGCGGCCTAAGGCTGTCCCAACTCAAGATGTAGGCCGCCGGCCCCGCTACCGGCGTGTTTGCCGACTTGTCTATCGCCGCCCAGTCCGCCGCTTCCGCATCCTCCGGCGGCTCCCCGTCCAGGATCTCCGACTCGTACCGTTCACCCCAAAGATGCCCCTTCCTTCCAACCATTATGTTGAACCGCAGGGAAAACGTTTGTTTCAGCCACTGCATTATCAGCGGCAGTTTGAAGCCGTCATCGGGCTTGATGTAGAACGTGAGCCACGCGCCTTCAAGCCTGAGCCCGCGCATCTCAAAGGGATAACGCTTCCTAATCTCGTGGAGGACGCGGTGGAGCAGCACTTTCGCCCACGGCAGCCGGAACAGGGGCTCGCCGATATTGACCTCTGTCCCCACTTTGTACCAAGCATTCTGTTTTAACTTTCTTGGTGTATTCATATACCATTCTCCTTACTGTATATATGGTGTTGAGTGGCGGTTTTGCTTTATTTTGACACTAAAAAAGGTGAAAAAGATGAAAAAAGGTGAAAGTTTGAGGTTTTGAAACAGCCTCTGTTAGTACATCCATTAGTCGTTTGAATGGTACCTCGGTAGATGGAGTTTCAGTAAATCGGGAAATCTGTTACACTGTCATTGTTTTGAAAATTGCGATATTGGGCGGCAGTTTTAACCCGGTGCATAAGGGGCATATTTTTCTCGCCGAAACGGTTATCGAGACACTGGGTTATGGACTTGTCGTGCTGGTACCGGCGTTCATCTCGCCGTTTAAGCGGGGGAAACCGGGAGACCGGGACGCGCTGAAGCGGCGGGCGGATAAACGGCTGTCGTTGCTGCTCGCGGCGGTTGAGGGGAAGCGGCGGCTCACAGTGGACGACTGCGAACTTGCCCGCGAGGGGGTGTCCTATACGATCGATACGATCGGCGATATTACTGAACGGTTCAGGCCCGACGGGAAGCCGGGGCTTATTATTGGGGATGATCTGGCCGGAGATTTTCCCCGGTGGCGGCGGGCTGGGGAAATTGCCATGTGTTGCGATCTCATTGTGGCGAACCGGACGGGCAGCGGCGCACAGATTCCGTTTCCGCATACGAGACTTGGCAACGCGGTGATGCCGGTTTCGTCGAGCATGGTGCGGGAAAAGATGGCAAAAGGGGAAGACTGGCGGGATTTGGCACCCGAACGGGTTTCGCCGCCTGAGTCCGATAGTTCCCGTGATGGGCCGTACGAGGGATCACGCGACCTATCGTTCGCCTCGTTCATCGAACGGAAAGTCCGGGAGATGCTGCCGCCCGGCCGGTTCCTCCATTCACGGAATGTCGCGCTTACGGCTTGTACGCTGGCGGCGCGGTTTGGGATCAACGAAGATGACGCTTTTTTGGCCGGGATCGCTCACGACATGGCCAAAGAATTATCCACTCCGTTGGGGCACGGAGAAGCGGCGGCGGTGATGCTGGAAAAGTCTTTCGGCGTTACCAACAAAGACGTGCTTGAAGCGGTACGCTATCATACCGAAGGAAAATCCGGTATGGGCGATCTTGCAAAAATCGTGTATATTGCCGACAAGATTGAGCCCCGGCGGAAAACGGTGGATCCCCGCCTGCGGGAACTCTGTAAGACGGCCCCGCTGGAAACGCTTTTTGAGGAGATTGTGCGAGGTACGCACGGCTATCTGGAGCGAAAAGGGATCGTGATCTCCGAAAACGCAAGGCGGTTACTCCAACATCTTGAGAAAAACGGAAAGGGAATATGAAGAAAAAAAACACGGTGTTTAAAGAAGACAGTAGCGGTCTTTTCCTTGCCGGGATACTCGTACTTGTCGCGGTGGGTATCGCGGGCGGTTATTTTCTTATCCGCAACACGACACTGGAGGACGCGCTGTCGGGTGACCGTGTTACCAGCGCTTTGTTTATCATCGAAAACGGCGGAAAGCCGCTTGGCACCTATGTGTTTTTCTGTTATCCAAACACAAGGCGCGGCGCGTTGTTTGATATTCCACAGAATATCGGGCTCATCATACAGACGCTGAACCGTGTTGACCGCATCGACTCGGTTTATGATCCGGCCCGGCCTGATGCCTATCGGCGTGAGGTTGAGCGGCTTTTGGGAATAACCTTGCCCTATCTGATGGTCATCAATATGAGGGGACTCCGTTCCTTGGTCGATCTCATTGACGGGGTTGAAATCAACATTCCCGAAGTGATCGCCGACTTTCATCAAAGCCCGCCAATACTGCTGCCTGCGGGACGAGTGTTGCTTGACGGGGACAAGGTGGAAGCCTACCTCAGTTACAGCGCGCCTGATGACGATGCCGACCAGTTGTTGCTCAAACGAGAAAGTTTTTTCCTCAGCCTGATGAGAAAAATCGGGGAAAAACAGGCGGCCCTCTCTCATCAGGAGCTCAAAAATTACTTTTACGCTTCACTGAAAACAACGATGTCCCCACATACCATCGACCGGTTCTTTGAAATGCTGTCCCACATCGACACGACAAGGGTGACAACGCAGACAGTCAGCGGCAATTACCGGGACGTGTCGGGAGAACGGTTGCTGCTTCCCTACTACAACGGCAAGCTTATCAAGGATATTGTGAGCGAGGCTTTAAGCGGACTCACTCGCATCTCCGACTCGGTAACCGGCGACCGGGTGTTCACTGTAGAGGTGCTGAACGGGACTTCCACGACAGGGCTTGCCGGGCGGACGGCTGAACTTCTGCGCGGTTTCGGGTATGATGTGATCAATGTGGGAAACGCCGATAGCGCGCAGTCCGATAAGACGCTGGTCATTGATCGGTCGGGCGTGGCGGAGTTTGGCCGTTTTTTCGCCGATATTATCCGCTGTGAAACGATACGGGTTGAATCGCGCGACAACGATCTTGACGACGAGGGCATTGGTATGACGGAGGCGGATACCGGTTACCAAGCGGATTTTACGCTGATACTGGGGTGGGATTTCAATGGACGATATGTTAATCAATGATTGGGAAAAAGTCGCGGGCGGCATCACGAACCTGCTCGCCGAGCACAAGGCCGTTGACCCGGTAACGCTGGATCTGAGCCGGTTCAACCTGTGGACAGACTTCTTCGTCGTGGCGGGCGTGACGAGCGCGGCCCATCTTGACGGCCTGAAACGCCACCTTGAGGAATGGGCGGACGAAAACCATATTGCCTTTCGTCGGGGAAGCCGCCGTGGTATCGGCCGGGGATCATCCGTTGTTGCCCCCGGGGAACCTGCTCTGCTTTGGGACATCCTCGACATGGGAAACGTCGTCGTTCACCTCATGTCGAAGGAAGCGCGGGAATTCTACGAACTGGAAAAACTTTGGCTCTGAGCAGGATAAACACCTCGCCGTATTTCAGTTAAAGCCCCCGGCTCAGGGGAAGTGGGCAGCGGGGAGTAGATGAGGCTGTTTTCGTGATTCGGGGGCGTTATCCGGGTGGAGACGCAGGTTTGGAAGCGTTTTCTGCAAAAAAAACTCGTCGTTATCGTTATCCCATCCGAGCGGGGGCTGCCCCAAGACAATGTGTAGGCTATAGCCGCCGGAATCTTCGTTTCCGCCGACATTTCCATCGCCGACCGGTCCACTTCCTCCGCCCCCTCAGGCGACCCTCCCCCTAAGACCCCGTCTTAATCGCAGGCTTTATCACGTTTAACCACGGATAAACGCGGACGGGCACAGACGTACGCAGATTTTTCACAGCAAACGCCGCTTCATCCGCGTTCATCTGTCTCACCCGCATTGCCATATATGGCGCCAGCTGTGGTTAACCGTGATTTTTTCAACTTTTTTCGCGTTTTTTCGCGGTGCCCGCTTGACAAAAAAGAAGGCCGTGGTATAAAGAGACCGTGCGGTGTTTTAACCGCCCGGCAAGAAGGAATTGATAAAATGAGTGTGAAAGGCCCGGTGAGGCTTGCTTTTAACAGGTTAATTTTACGTTCTCACCCTAATAAATCCCCCTCTTCCCCCCCCACCGGCCGGTTTCGGGAGACCACGCCTCCTTCCCGGCAAACGTTCCCTTTAATTTAAAGCGCTTTTCGCGTACCCCGGCATACCTCTCACGGATTTATCCGGCCTCCGGGCCGGCCGCTCCCTCTTTCCCGCCGCGACAGCGCCGCGCGGACGGATCCCCATGCCGGACCGCGCGCCGGAAACAACGCTCACCGAAGGCAATCCCATGCCCGGTGGAAAACCCGGACCCGTGTTAACGGAATGCCATCCACAGCCGGCCCTTCTTTTATGGTCTTTCGGAGGAAGACCGGCGTAAATAGGAGCGTTGTTTCCGGCGCGCGAGAACCGCTGCCCCCGCCGCTATCCCCTGCCAGCGAAACACTGCCTGCTGTCCCCTGCCAGCGGCACAACCGCCACAACAACTAAACAGTCCGGGGCAACAAGTTGCCGTTGCCCCGGACAGCAACCCCCAGCCTCCCGCCACGATAGCTAAACAGCGCCCGCCGTTATCCCCTATCAGCGGCACACTGCTTGCCG
>JAIRNN010000259.1 GCA_031257995.1 Spirochaetaceae bacterium
CACCGGCGGCGGGAAGCGCGGAAGGCGGGACAGGGCGGGCTGGAGGCGTTCCCCGGTCTGGGGGCCCCCGTGACGCGGAGGCGGCGCGGCTGAGGAAGGAAAACGCCGGGCTACGTGAGACGAATGGAATTCTAAAAAAAGCGGCGGTCATCTTTGCGAAGAGCAATCCCCGGTAACGGCGTATAAGTTTATGAGGGAGCATAAAGACCGGTACGCCGTTAGCGGGACGGCCGGATTATGAGGGGCAAGCCGGAGCGGGTATTGCCGACGGGAGCGGGGCGGCGGGAGCGGCCTGAGGGAACAGGAAGAGGCTTGTCTGGCGGCGGTACTGGGAACGGCCTGTGTTGAGGAACATCACTGCCGGTACGGGCGGTGGGCAAGCCATAAAAGGCTGGCGAAACTGCGGCGGAAATACGGGTTAAACGCCCGCAGGAGGCGGATTCCAGCCACGGGTTTGCGGTTTGCGAAAACCTGCTGAACCGGGATTTCCATGCGGCCGGTCCGGAAGAGAAACGGGTGTCCGGCAGCGCTTGCCTGCGAACCGCCGACGGCCGGCTGTATCTAACGATAGCACTTGATTTGTATGACCGGAAAATCACCGGCCGGGCGTTCAGCGGGACAACGGGCGTGGAAGAGACGGCTGGATTGGGGAGGATTTGATTTTTTGGTTTTTTTGGATTGAGGAGAATTTTTTTTGGATTGGAGGGGGGGAGAGAGAAAGAGAACTGGCGACGGCCGTCGGGAACCGGAACCCCCGTCCTGACCCGCTCTTTCATTCTAGCCCCTGGGGGGGGGGGATACAGTATTGCCCAGCCCTGTTTCAGGAAACCTTGCGGGGGCGGCGCTCTCAGGCAAGGCAGAACATGAGCCGGAGGGGGAACTGCCGGGACAACGCGCGCGCGGAGAGTTTTTTCAAGACGCTGAAACGGGAACTGGAAACCCTAGACGGCAGGCAGTCTGCGGCGGCGGTACGGGCTTCAATATTTCAATACATCGGGGCATACCGCAACCGGACACGCCGCCATTTGGCACCTGACTGTCTGGCGTCGGCAAGTGTAGCTTTGAAAAAAGTGGTTTAGCCTGTTGTCCACCTGCCGGAGGCCAGTCCATGGTGTGGTGTGAAAATCCGCATACATCCGTTTCATCTGTGGTTGACTGGGTGTGGTTGACTGGGATAGAGTGTCATCTGAACCAATGGGCTTACCTTTTTGGAGGATTTAGGGCATAGTAGATCGAAAATCGGAGTTTGGGGGCAGCGTATGAGTGAGATAGTATTACAGATACATGATGATATAAACCTTGAGCAGATTGTCGCCTTGTTTGCGCCCTTTATCAAAAAGGCGCAAGTTACTGTTGCGGGAAAAATCTGGAACGGCAAGGCGGAGTGGCTCAACCATCCTGTCCGAACAAACGGTTTTACACCCCTCTCAGAAGAAGCCCCTGAGCAATAAGGTGTTTCTCGATACGAATATCCTGCTTTACGCAAAGATCAATGACGGGACAATAAAGCACGCCAAAGCCCGCGCCCTTTTAATGAGTGGAATAGTGGAAACAGAAGTTTCGGTTAGTATCCAAGTTATTAATGAGTATTTCGTCAATGCCTTGCGAAAGAATATTGACAAGGCTGATATAGAATCAACCGTCTGGTAATTTATGAGCGATTTTAACCTTGTTCCCCTGACTACCGGACTGGTAAATGACTCGATGCGTATATTTAAGCAATACCGGTTTTCTTATTGGGACAGCCTTACAGACCTCGTCCCCGACAAGCCCTCGCATTAAATGATACGGATGTGCCCCTATCCATTTTAATCCGTGGTTTTTATGATGAATTTTCGTGTTTTTCCTGACATTTCTTTCTGAATGTGTTATATTATCCCTATGTTGTTGATACTAGCGAATGAAAAGACAGCATACGCCCTTCGCGGATCGCCTCATGTACCCCTCCTTATTACAGTTTAACAAAAAGCGTGTCAAGCCCCCTTTAGAGGACGGTCTGTCAGATTACCTCTATTTCAATTTCTCACTCGGACATCATAATACCTCATTTTTATATAAAAACAACCTGTTCTCGGACATAAATCCCCTATTCTATCAACAGAATGGGTCAAACGGATTCTGTAGGGATGGGAGGCGTTGCGGGAAGGGGGGTGCCCTGTTGCATTTATCCGGTGTGGGGCCTTTTGGGGCCTACACCGTGCCGTAGGAATGGCAAAACGCGCCTAGCATAACTATGGTTGTGTCCGTTTCGCGCACGGCATGGGGTGCCCGCAGAGGGGGTAGCGAAAGACGGCGCAAAACCGTCTAAGCGCTTCGTGCGACACGCTTTGTGGGCGCGGTTTTGCGATTGCTGTAGCGAGGGAATACTTCCCCCATCTGAATAGTTATGTTGAAAGAACAAAAAGTGGAAGCGGTAAGGTCAGAAGTCAAGAAGGGTGCAGAAGCCTAAAAACCGGAAATCAAAGCGGATATTCAAAAACGGTTTGGGGATAGTGTTTTTTGATAGACGCTCGTGCCGGCGGGCAAACGTATAGGGAAACGCGGATTGCGCGGAATGGGCGGGAACGCTACTGTCAATCGTTCCGCTAACTTCAAGAGAATTTAACCGCTTGCGTCGTGCGAAGGCGCAGAAGGTTTCTATAGACAGGTAATTTAAGTAAGGAAAAACAAATGAAGAAGATTTGTGTATCGGTGGTGTGTGTGGCGGTGTGGAGCCTATTCGCGCAGATGGAGAGGAACAGGGAAGGAGGCAAAGTATGAACCTCAAACGATTACGCGCCGTATTGCGATATGCCGTATCAGTCCTTGCGAGAGTGGGGTCCTTTTTCGACTCGATCGCTACGGCTATGGACCGGCAGAACAACTCCAATGAGGCGATTACCCATTTTAATCGCGGTGCTGCTTATGTTGCCAAAGGGAACTATGACAAGGCCATAGCGGACTACACCGAGGCGATCCAGCTCAAACTCGATTTTACTGCGGCGTACTATAACCGGGGTATTGTCCACTATCGCAACGAGGACTATGACAAAGCCATAACGGACTTCACCGAGGCAATCCGGTTTAAACCCGATTTTGCCGAGGCGTACTATAACCGGGGTATTGTCCATTATCGCAACAGGGATTATGACAAGACCATGGCAGACTATACCGAGGCGCTCCGGCTCAACCCGGATTTTGCCAAGACGTACTATGGCCGGGGTCTTGCCTACGTTCTGAAAGAGGATTACGTCCGCGCCCGCGCCGATTGGGAGAAGGCGTTACAAATCGATCCCAACCTTACCGAGGCGCGAAACAATCTTGAAACCCTGCGGGGAATGGGGCGTTGAACACGGATTTTTTAGGACGATAGTCTGCCTGTGGGCAGAGAAGGCGAATAAGGATGGCGTTTGCTGGTTTGATAATCTATCGGCTTTACAGGCGGTGAAGATAACGCAGGAGGAATAACAGAAGTACGCATATCTGCCGGTGAAAACCTTCTTCGCCTCCTATGTTTTACGCCAAGGGGCACCGACAGATTTTATAATCCGCTTTTCAGGCTAAAATCTTCCAAAACTGTGTTTTTACAGGTTGTTGTTTCAAAACTTGAGGTTTTGAAACAACCTCTATAAATAAGGTGATAGTCCAAAATAGACTTGATTTACTACAATGTAAGCAAGTTTGAATTCAGGGTTGAGTCAACAGAGGCAAACCCGCCGTTCATCGCAAACAGCATCCCGCACACATCGTCAATGACAGTTTCC
>JAIRNN010000338.1 GCA_031257995.1 Spirochaetaceae bacterium
CGAGCGAGCTTTTTCCAGTTGCTGGAGCCTGACCTCCGTAACGATACCGGACAGCGTTACCACCATTGACGACCGGGCTTTTGCCTTCTGCTCCGGCCTGACCTCGGTAACGATACCGGCCGGCGTTACCAGCATTGGCGCGGAGGCTTTTTCCGACTGCCGCCGCCTAACCTCGGTAACGATACCGGCCAGCGTTACCACCATTGACGACCGGGCTTTTGCCTTCTGCTCCGGCCTGACCTCGGTAACGATACCGTCCGGCGTTACCAGCATTGGCGCGGGGGCTTTTGACCACTGTGGAAGTCTAAAGGCAATCAGTGCGGCTACCGCGAACCGGCAATACCAAGACATTGACGGCGTACTGTTTACCAAAGACGGGAAAACACTCCTTGCCTATCCAGAGGGCAAAGGAACCGCCTACACGATACCGTCCGGCGTTACCAGCATTGGCAGGCGGGCTTTTCAGAATTGCACCCGCCTGACCTCCATTACGATACCGGCCGGCGTTACCCGCATTGGCGATTTCGCTTTTGCCCATTGCACCGGCCTTGCCTCCATAACGATACCGGACAGCGTTACCAGCGTTGGAACGAAGGCTTTTTTCGCTTGCGCCAGCCTAACCGCCGTCACGATACCGGACCGCGTTACCGCCATTGACGAGTGGGCTTTTGCCTTCTGCTCCGGCCTGACCTCGGTAACGATACCGTCCAACGTTACCACCATTGGCGAGGGGGCTTTTTCCGATTGTGTCAGCCTGACCTCGGTAACGATACCGGGCAGCGTTACCAGCATTGGTGCGTGGGCTTTTTACGGATGCTCCAGCCTGAATAGCGCAACCCGCGCCGCCATCGAAAAGCGGTTTGGCAAAAGGGTCTTTGAGTTATGAACAGCGGGCAATAGGGAGCGGCCGGGGACGAACGACCCGCCCCCCGGACACCAGAGGCGTGGTCAAAAACGCGAGGCGGTCTCAACCGACCCGCCCCGCCGGCAACGCCCCAGTTAAGTACGGTTATCCGGCAGGAGCAACACTGTCTGTGGGCGGCAGCGCTACCGGACACCAAGAGGCGCGGTCAAAAACGCGAGGCGGTCTCAACCGACCCGCCCCGCCGACAACGCCCCATTTAAGTATGGTTATCCGGGCAGGAGCAGCGCTGTCTGCGGGGCATCACCCCGTCCAAAGTGGAGAGATCACCCCGTGCAGGGTGAAGTGCCCCAAATGCTCGCTTCGCAAGCGCGGCTTTCCTTGGGGGGCGGCTTAGCAGGGGGGTCTTGCACGGCCTAGCAGGGGGGTCTTGCACGGCCTAGCAGGAGGGTCTTGCACGGACGTGCAGGGGGGTCTTGCACGGACGTGCAGGGGGGATGGCACACAGGCCATGTGCTGGGCGATACAAAGGCGTTGCATCGCCCAATGCAACGATGCGGGATTGCCCGCGACCTATGGGCCGGCTCACCCATGATGTCGGGTCTGCTCGTCCATGATGTTGGGCCGGCTCACCCGCAGTCTATGGGTTGGTTGCCTACGGGCGCGTATGTCTGCTAACATAGGGGGGGCCAGGGCGTGTCCAAGGCGGCAAAGGGCCGGACGGGATGCGTTAAGCGGATGGATGGGTAACTATGGGTAAAACCAGTTGGATCGGGTTTGTCGCCCGGCGGTATGCGCATAGGCGCAAGCAGTCAGGCGGCGGGAGCTCGGCATCGTTTTTCTTGTCGGTGTGCGGGATTGCTGTGGGCGTGCTCGCGCTCACCGTGATTCTCGCTGTGATGAACGGGTTCCAGATGGGGTTTATCGAGAGTATTCTGGAGATTTCCTCCTACCATATTCGTGTCGAGCTTGCCGGCGCGGAACGGGCGGAAGAGACGGCGGCATTACTGTTGCGTAATGGGCATTTGGTGCAGAGTGTCGTTCCCTACCGGGAAGTGCAGGGCATCATCCGGGGGCCGGACACGGGAAGGCAGCAGGTCGCGGTGGTGCGGGCGCTTCCGCCTGACGCGCTGGTTGCGGATCAGGGGATGGCGGAAAAACTCATTATGGAACGGGGCGCGTTCAACTTGCACGACCCAAACGCGATTCTGCTGGGCGCGGAGGCGGCCTCCCGGTTGGGCGCGCGGCTGGGCGACACGGTAACGCTCCTCTCGCTCTCCGGCATCCTTCCCCGCGTTCCCGCCGGAGACGATGCGGCAGGCGGCGAAGATGCGGAGGACGGGACGCTGGACTCGTCTTTTGTCGTCCGGGGCGTATTCCGTTCGGGCTTCTACGAGTACGATCTCGGCTGGGCCTTCATCGGGCTTGAACGGGCGCGGGAGATGGAACCGCGGCTAAAAACAACGCTCGGCGTAAAGATCAGCGATCGCTATGCCGACCAGCGCGCGCTTTCCCTCATCGAAAAAACGTTGCGGGAAAACGGGATAGACGCGAAACTGAGTTCATGGCGGGATTACAACAAGGCTTTTTTCGGGGCGCTCAGGACGGAAAAGTTGTTCATGTTTATCCTCGTGGGGCTTATCTTCATCGTGGTGGGGATTCAGATTTTCCAGTCCCAGCGGCGGCTCGTGCTGGAACGTTCCGATGAGATCGGACTCTTACGCGCGGTCGGCGCCGGGGTGTTCGATGTCCGCTGTATCTTCGCGCTGGGCGGACTCATCATCGGCGGCATAGGGGCGCTGACCGGCACGGCGCTCGCCCTGCTCATCGCGTGGAACATCGCGGCCCTTTTCGGGGCGCTGGAAAACGCCGTGAACTTCATCATTGATTTGCTCAGCGGCGGGGGCCGGTTTGCCGTGTTTTCCCCGGCCATATTCTATATCAAGGACATTCCCTCGCGCCTTATCCCCCAGGAAGTGCTGGCTATCTTTCTTTTCGGGTTCGGCGCGGCGGCGCTGGCGGGGTGGTTTGCCTCGAAACGGGTAACGTCCATCAAACCGGCGGAGGTTCTGCGTTATGAGTAAAATTATCGTTGTGCGCGGCCTGATAAAAAACTTTCCCCAAGGGGACCAGACGCTCTTCATTCTGCGCGGCGTTCAACTGGAGGTAGAGGCCGGGGACACGGTCTCGATCACGGGGCAGAGCGGGTCGGGAAAGACGGCCCTCTTGAACATTCTGGGCGGGCTCGATGATTTCAACGAGGGTTCCGTCATGGTCGGCGGCGAGGAGTTGAAGGGCCTCAGCGAGACCGCATTGAGCGTTTTCAGGCGGAAGAAGGCGGGGTTTATCTTTCAGTTTCACTACTTGCTGAAGGACTTTACCGCGCTCGAAAACGTGATGATGCCGGCCTACATCGGCGGTATGAAAAAGAAGGCGGCGCTGGAAAAGGCGCGGGCGCTGCTCTCCGATATGCGCCTTGACGCGCGGACCGGGCACTATCCCTCGCAACTGTCGGGCGGGGAGCGGCAGCGTGTCGCGGTGGCGCGTTCCATGATCAACGACCCGGACGTTATTCTTGCCGATGAGCCGACCGGCAATCTCGATCCCGAAAACAGCGCGGCGGTCTCTGAACTCCTCTATGCAAACGCGGAAAAGTGGGGGAAAAGCCTCCTCGTGGTAACGCACGACACGGCGGTCGCGGAACGGGCGAAGTTTCGCTACCGGTTAAGCGAGGGCGTGCTCAAGCCGGAACCGGAAGGGCAAACGCGGGATGTTCCGGCCTTGTCCGAAACCGGCGGCGCGGCGGGCCCGGAAGGGGCGTTCCCTGAAGGCGGCTTGAGGGGGATGGCGGCCAACGGGTTGGTATCGTGAAAGCCCGTACCGCATTGTTCATCGCGTTCCGCTATCTCACAGGTAAGCGGAGCGGAAGCCGGTATCTCATCGGCGCGGCGGCGGGTATCGCGCTCTCTCTCGTGCCGATCATGGTAACGCTCATCGTTGCCGACGGCATGATTCGCGGCATTACCGACCGTTTTCTGGAATTGGGTACCGGCCACATCCAGGTCTGGGAAAATGTCCGGGGTCTCGATCCAAACCGGTTCTCGCTCAACGACGCGAAAGAGGTTGTCGCGAATAACGAACACGTCCGGGGCGTGTGGGTGGAAAAGCAGGGCATCGGCATCATCCTCGGCTTCGCGGGGCGTACCGGCGTTACCATTCGCGCCGTGGAAAGCGGCTTTTGGCAGGACGCAGGCTCGGCGCGGTATCTGGAAGTGATCGAGGGCGAGGCGGTCATTGAGCGCGGCAACGAGGCGCTGCTGGGAAAATCGCTTGCCGAGACCGCCGGGGTGAAGGCGGGCGACACGATCCGCGTGATGACCGTACGCCAGAGCGCCGACGGACGCGCCATCCCGCGCACCAGCCTTTTCACGGTGAAGGGCATCGTTTCCGCCGGATACCACGAACTCGATTCCCTCTGGTGCATCATCGACTACGAGGCGGGAAAGCGTATCCTCGATGACGCGCTCAGTTATTCCTGTCTGCTGGTCAAGGTGGACGAGCCCTACCAAAACATCGCGGCCCTAGCGCGCGAACTGCTGGGCGAACTGCGTTTCGGCTTCGGCGTGTACACATGGCGGGAACTTCAGGCGGCGCAGTACGACTCCTACGAATCGACGCGGCAGCTTTTACTCTTTATCATGACGCTGATCGTACTGGTCGCGGCAGTCAACGTGTCGTCGGCCACCTCCATGCTCACAATAGAACGCTACCGGGACATCGCCATCCTCAAAGCGGGGGGCGCGAGTCCGTATGAAGTATGCGCGGTCTTCGTCTTCGCCGGGTTCGTCACCGGACTCGCCGGAACCCTTTTCGGCATAAGCTCAGGGCTCCTCATTGGCCGCTTCATCAACCCGCTGATACACGGCCTTGAACGCCTCTTGAGTGTCTTTTCCCGCCTCCTCTCCGGCGCCGACATCAAAATCCTCGACCCCGGCTTCTATCTAGAAAACATCCCCGTCGTCATCGACTACCGCACCGTCTTCACCATCGCCCTCTTTGCCGTTCTCAGCGCCGCCGCCGCCGCCTACCTCCCCGCCCTCCGCGCCGGCGAACAAAAACCCGTCAGCCTGTTACGCAAAATCTAGGGCCCCCGCAACGCCCCCGGTCTTATCACGGCTTTAATCACGGACTTTCATCACGGTTTACCACAGATGAACACAGATTTTTTAAGTCCAATGGTGGTTTGTTGGCAGAACGACTAAAATGAACCGCAAAGGCATTTCATGCCTCGGCTTGCTAAGACGCGGAAGGTTTTATCGACAGCTTCGCGCCCGCCCCGTTTATAGCGCCCTTTATCACTGTCATCCGGGCCTTCTCTTTCGTGCTCATCATATACCTCATCCTCCTAATATATCCGAAGGGGGTGATCTTTTTCCTCGTTACTATAGGGGTGAACTTATCATTTATTAACGGAGCCTGTTTCAAAACCCCGCGTTGCGGTGCGGGCAGACCTCTCTCGCGGCCATCTGTGACCTACGTGATTGAGGCTGTCTGTACCTCCTTTGGGTCCGTGATCCGGGGGCGTTATCCGGGCGGAGACGCGGGCTTGGGGGTTATCTCCAGCGAAAGACGGTTCCCTTTGGCCTTCCCGTTCGTCCGGGGGCCGCCCCAACTCAACTGGTACGTCAGTATCCCCTCTACCGGCGTGGCCGCCGCAAACGCTTCCGCCCAGTCCACCGCCTTCGCCCACTCAGGCGGCTCCCCCGCCAGTAATCTCCGACCAGTAACGTTCCCCCAAACATGCCCCTGCCTTCCCGTCAGCACGTTAAGCCGGACAGCAAACGTTTGTTTCAAACACTGCATTATCAGCGGCAGCTTAAGCCCGTCGCTAGGCTTAATGGAGAACGACACGCTCCCGTTCTCAATGACAAGCCCACACATATCGAAGCCGCAGCGCCTTTTCGTCTCGACAAGTACGCCGAGGAAAAGCGCTTTGGCCTCCGGCAGCCGGAACAGTGGCTCGCTGATATTAACCGATGTTTGCACCCAGTACCATACATTTGGGGCTAAATTTCTTTCTTGCCGCATATACAATGCCTCCGTATATATGCGATTACCAGCCATATTGTTTTAATTTGATGGGAAAAAAGGGTGAAAAAAAATTACAAAACGTGAAGAAAATTACAAAACGTGAAAAAGATGAAAAAAAGGGGGAAGTTTGAGATTTTGAAACAGGCTCAAGTACTATAGCACGGATAATTGCAGGCCTTCTTCATCTGTGATTTTGGCGATTCTTTATCCATCTATTGCCTGAATATCCGCTTCGCTTCCTGCCGCGTAACAGGGAACCGCGCTTCCTGAGTCTTTCCAGAGGCCGCAGAGCGTTTTCCCCGGGCCGGCTTCAAGAACCGCGCCTACCCCCAGCGCCGCGATGCCCGCCTCGATGTCCGTCCAGCGCACCGTGCCCGTGATCTGCTTCACGGCAAGGCGTTTGAGTTCCGCGCCGCTTGTCTCCTGCTTGCCGGTTACGTTCGAGAAAAAGGGAATGACGGGGTCGGCAAAAGAAACCGGGACAAGCGCCTCTTCAAAGCGTTCCGCCGCGCGCCGCATCAAGGGACTATGGAAGGGTCCGCCCACCGCAAGGGGGACAAACCGCTTCGCCCCCGCCGCCTTAAAACGCGCCTCGGCCTCTTGGAGCACGGCCCGCGTTCCGGACACCACCGTTTGACGCGCCGAGTTGAGATTCGCCGCATAGAGGCCGGGGAACCCTTCCTTAGTCCACGCGGCGGCAAGGCCCTCGATCGTTTCAGGCGGCAACCCGATGACGGCGGCCATCCAGATTCCACCGCTTTCTCTGTTACCCACGTCGCCCGCGTTATCCAAAAGGACCGCCTCTTTCACCGCCCACGCCATCGCCTTCCCCCGCTGGGTGACAAGACGAAGACAGGACTCCTCGTCAATCACTCCGGCGGCTGCCAGCGCGGGATATTCCCCCAGACTGTGGCCCGCCGCCGCAACCGGAACCACGCCCCGCTCACGGAACACGGCAAAAGCGGCCAGTTCCGCCAGCGCGATGGACGGCTGGGCAACCTCAGTTCTCTTTAACTCGTCGGGAGAAGAATCCCGCAACAACGCCACCGCGTCAGTTTTCAAAACCTCCCCGGCAAGGGCAAACAGTCTTTTCACCACATCGTACTTTTCCCAAAGGTCAAGCGCCATCCCCGGCGTTTGCGCCCCTTGGCCGGGAAAGAGAAACGCGCATTTTTCTACCATATAACGATGTTTCCCCCATAGGTAAGGCCGCCGCCGAACCCCACCATGAGAACGGCGTTTCCCGGAGACAGGCAGCCTTTCCGTTCCAGTTCGTCCAATGCGATGGGAATCGAGGCCGCCGATGTGTTGGCGTATTCTTCGATGTTGAGAAAAAACTTCGATTCGGGGATATGGAGGCGTTTGGAGGCGGCCTGCACGATGCGGGCGTTTGCCTGATGCGGCACAATGACCGCGATGTCGTCAATCGTAAAGTGTTCGGCGGCGAGCAGTTTTTCGATCGTCCCGGTGATGGCGCGCACGGCAAAGTTGTACACCGCCCGCCCATCCATCTCGATACTGGGCGGACGCTCGACAACCGCGCCTTTCTTGTAGGGTTCCCGCGAACCGCCCCGCCGGTTGATCAACGCCTCTTTCCCCGAACCTTCCGCGCCCAGAACAGAACGCAGAAGCCCCCGCGCCCCGTCCCCCGACACCGGAGCGTCCGTTTTTTCCATGATGACGCAGCCCGCCCCGTCGCCAAAAAGCACACAGGTCGAGCGGTCTTCCCAGTCGGTTAAACGGGACAACGTTTCCGCCCCGATAATCAACGCCCTTTTCTGACCGGCATTTCGGGACAAGAGGCCCGCCGCCACCTCAAGGCCATAGATAAAGCCTGAACACGCCGCGCATACATCCATCGCTGCGGCGTTTTTCGCGCCCAGCGCGTCCTGCACGAGACATGAAACCGAGGGGAAACCGTTATAATCGGGCGTTACCGACGAGGTAATGATAAACCCGATACTCGCGGCAACGGCCTCCGCGCTTTCCCCGGTCTTTTTCGCCAGGGCGGCAACGGCGTTCCGTGCCGCTTCTAGGGCAAGATCGCTGGTTGCCGTGTTTTCATCGGCGATATGCCGCGCGCCGATCCCCGTATGTTCGCGTATCCACGCATCGGACGTATCAATCCTCTCTGCCAAATCGTCATTCGTTACTTTGTTTGGCGGTACCGCGCTTCCTGTTGCTCGAATCTCAAATGCCATTAGTCCTTTTTCCCTTTGAATAACGCGGCAAGTTTTGAGAACAAGCCCTTCTTCACGGGGGCCGCGCCGCTATCTGGCTTTTTAGACACGTTTTGACCGGGAATGGTTGAATTGCGGCCCTGATGTTCACCGTGCCTGCCCTGATGTTCCGGCACACGCCGTCTGTTGCGTCCTTTTCCGCGCCCCCTGCCCTGCTCTTTTGCGTTCCGGGTGTTTTGCGTACTGTTTTGTGTAGTTTGCGCCCCCGCCGTTTGTGTCTGGGCGCCTTTCGGCGAATCGCCGTACTTTTCGTTGTAATAGGCCATCCGCTCTTCAAGCGTCATCTGCGACAGATTGACCTTTGGCAGGGAACGCCCTTGACCTGTCCGCTCATCCCGGCGGCCCGATTGACTCTCTGTCCGCCGGCCCTCGCCGCGTTTTCCCTGCGGTTGCCGCCCGCCTTCCGCATCCGGACCGCGCCGTCTGCCCTGTTCCAGCCGCTCTCTCAGGCGGCGTTCGTCACGTCCCCCGCGCTCCCGGTCTTCTCGGCGGCCCCGCGCGCTTCGATCTCCCCGGTCGTGTCTGCCGGAACGATTCTCGCGCTCCCTGGAGAACGCGCCGCGCCCGCCCGACTTGTCCTCGGCCAACAGAGACTCGTTGACAACCTCGGACGGAATCTTTGCGGCAATGTACTTCTCGATGTCGGCAAGCTCGTAGACATCCTGCTCACTCGCCAGCGAAATCGCCTTGCCCGTCTTCCCGGCCCTTGCCGTCCGCCCGATCCGGTGCACATAGTTCTCCGCGTCAATCGGCAAATCATAGTTCACCACCAGCGCAAGCCCCTCGATGTCCAACCCCCGCGCCGCCACATCGGTCGCGACCAGAATACTGTTTTTGCCGCTTTTCAGTTCCTCGATGAGGGAAAGCCGCTTCTGCTGGGGCAGATCACCCGATATAAACTCGCACTTGATCCCGTTCCGCTTGAGACGCTGGGCAACGACCTCGGTATACCGCTTGGTGTTGCAAAAGATAATCGCGCTTTCAGGTTTTTCCCGCTCGAAAATACCGAGCAACAGGCGCATCTTGTCCGCCGAATGAACGTGATAGAGCACCTGCTCGATCTCGTCAACCGTCACGTGCTCGCTCTCGATCTCAATCTCCAGCGGCTCCCGCGTATACTCCCACGCGAGATTCTTCACATAGTTGTTCAACGTCGCGCTGAACAGCATCGTCTGCCGCTTGTCCGGCGGCGGCACCACGTTGATAAGACGGCGGAGGTCGGGATAGAACCCCATATCAAACATCCGGTCGGCCTCGTCAATGATGAGAAACGCAATCTCCATGAGATTCATCTCGCCGCCCGAATTGAGGTCAAGCACCCGCCCCGGTGTCCCGACCAGCACGTCGCAATCGTTGCGGAGCAGCTTTTGTTGCGCGCCGTAGCCCACCCCGCCGTAAAACGACCCTATCGTAAACGGAAGATAACGGCCCAAAATCTGCGCCTCTTCCTCAACCTGCACGGCAAGCTCCCGTGTCGGCACCATAATCAGGGCCTTGCGCCCCTTTAACGCGGAGTCGGTCAGCAACCGCTGAAAAATAACGACCAAAAACGCGGCAGTCTTCCCCGTACCCGTCTGCGACTGCACATAAAGGTCCCGCCCCGATGCCGCTTGGGCGATGACCTGTTCCTGAACCGGCGTACAAACAACATAAGCGGCCTCCGCAATACCGCGCTGTAAGTCCGGGTGTAACTCTAAACTACTAAAATCCATGTTCGGACACTATAGCAAAAACGGCAGGGAAGCGCAAGTGGGGCATCGGAGTGGTACATCAAAATAGAATTCACCCCTACGCGGGCCTCATTCATGTATAGACTTAGAGCTTATCCGCAAATAGGAAAGAGCCGATAAAGGAGGTATGAAAAGAGCAAAAGGAAGCGGGATCAAATCATGGGAACTGACGGAGGAGTTGTGGGAACGGGTCAAGGATTTC
>JAIRNN010000360.1 GCA_031257995.1 Spirochaetaceae bacterium
TCCTCTCCCAAGATTCCAGCGCGTAACGGATAAACGCGGTAAGGCTGGCTGCCGAGCCGTATCCCGACGGATTGAAATCCAGATGCAGCACGGGATATTCCCGCCATGCCGTTTCCCGCTCCGCTATCGCAAGCCCGTCAAACAGCTCCTTCTTGCCCTGAAAGTAGGCCTTCAGCGTGGTCAAGAAAAGGCTCTTCCCAAAGCGGCGCGGACGGCTCAGAAAGTAAGGTTTCCCTTCCGTTACCAGCCTCCACACGTATTCGGTCTTGTCCACATAGAGAAACCCTTTGCGGCGCAGGTCTTCAAAGTCCTGTATGCCTATCGGCAGTTTGCAGGATTGTGTTATTTCCATAGGGGATCAGTATACACCAAAACGCGGCGCAAAGGAAGATAAAAACTGCGGTCTTATGGCCGACCTATTTTTATCATCCCGGCTTGGCCGAAAATGATTCGTCCGAAATCAATAGTAGAATTGTTTAGAAACCTCAAGTTTCTACAAGCCAAACATAGTTTAACTTCCCCTAAAAAATGCTGTTTTGTAAGGCAAAAGCCCGGCTTTAGCCTGAAAAACCGCAAGACTTGCGAGGCAACCAACCGGGTTGTTGAACAAGTCTAATTTACCCTGCGCGTTAAACCGTGCGACAAACATCGCCACACCGTGTCTTTGGTATCTGCCATGTTGTCCTAAGAGAACGGTGATTTCTCAATCGAGAATAAATCAGCGCCGCTTTAATGCAAGGTCAATTTTGCGAAAGAATTGCTCCGGGCCGTAGACCCTCCGCAATTCTTGAGAGTTTGAAACAGGCTCTCTTGAGCAAAATTGAAAAGTCGGATACTTTTAGCTTTGTTGATTGAGCGTGTTCCAAACTTGGTTGGGGCGGCCTCGATGAGAAGACGAATTTTCCCGGGGAGGGTGAACAGAGTGTTGATACAGCCGGCCGATACAAAAAATCTGAAAAAGGCTGATTTCGTATTCTTGGTGGCAGGAATCGTGGTAGTTGCCGCTGCTATTGTACTCGTTTTCTTGTTCAAAGACGGGAATATTTTGCCGCCGAAACGGACGACTGTTGTGTTTGCCCAGTGGTGGAAATCCGGCATGGAAAAAGGATCGCTGGACGACATCATCGCGGATTTTGAAAAAGATTATCCGCTTATCAGAGTTCGTTTGCATAACGCGGACTGGGAGGACATCCGTGACGGGCTTCTCGACGCGGAAAGCGAATCTCCCGATATTGTTGCTGTTGATGCGGGACGGCTCACCGAGGTTGTCGCGCTGGGGCTTCTGGATGTTCTTCCGCTTGACATTCTCCCGCAAGGCTCTCTTCCGTCAACGGCAAACGGCGAGGAGGGCGTAACTACAGCCGATACGGATAGGGATCGGTATTATCTGCAATTGGTTTCCTTTTTACACCCCTTGTTCTACAATATTGACGTTTTGTCCGCTGCCGGGTTTTTACGTCCGCCGCGCACACGGGAAGAATTTTTGGATTACGCGCAAAAAACAACCAACGCTGCGAAAGGAGTCTACGGAACGGCTTTTTCCCGCAACACATGGACCGACATACTTCCGTGGATATGGGCTGGCGGCGGTGGCGAAACAATCGAAAAGATCAACTGGACAAGCCGATCGGTGATGGACACGATCTCTTTTTTATCGGTTCTCAACAAGGAAAAATTAGTCTACCCCTATCCCCTGTCAAAACGGGAAGATGAGTTGTTGGAAGCCTTTCTCGCCGGGAGGATAGCGATGTTTATCTCGTCTCAGGCGGCTGCGGCAGAAATTCAGGCGAAAAATCCGGCACTGCCATTCGGCGTGACGACAATCCCTCAAGCAACGCAGCCGGTCGGCCGGAATGTGTTCGCGGTAACCGAGTGGGCTCTGGCAATCCCCGCGAAAAGTGCGCATAAAGAAGGAGCGTTGTCCCTGCTGCGTTATCTTGCCGGTCGGAAAAATGATTTTGCCGCCGCCGCGCACGGTATCACCGGTTATCACCATGAATATTCCGCCGCTGATGCCGAAGACCTGACAGATCAAAAACTCCGCGCACTTTATGAAGCCTCGGATACCGCCGCCGTTTCAATCCTCGGCGCGGATGCCGAAACCATATTGAACGCAATACGGATCAATCTGCTGGCTCTGTTCAACGAAGAAAAAACCGAAGCGGAAACCGCCGCCGCAATTCAAATCGCCCTGTATTAGAGTTGCGAGACTGGGCTGACCTCTTCTGCGGCCGTTTTTAGCCGGGGGCTTTGAGGCTTGTTGCAACCTCCTCTTTGCCATAAAGTGAGCGATTATCCGGGTGGAGGCGCGGGTTTGGGGGAAATGGTGAGTGAAAGACGGTTTCCCGTTGCCATTCCCGTCGTCCGGGGGCTGCCCCAGAACAACGTGTAGGTTACGACCTCCGGTATCGGTGTTTTTGCTTCCGTTTCCATATCTGCCCAGTCAACTTCCTCCGCCCGCTCAGGCGGCTCCCCGTCCAAGATCTCCGACTCGTACCGCTTCCCCCAAACGTGCCCCCTCCGTCCCAACCATTATGTTGAACCGCAGGGAAAACGTTTGTTTCAGCAACTGCATTATCAGCGGCAGCATAAAGCCGTTGTCGGGCTTGATGTAAAATATGAGCCGCGCCCCCTCAAGCCTGAGCCCGCGCATCTCAAAGGGATAACGCTTCCTAATCTCGCGGAGGACGCGGTGGAGCAGCACGACGGCTATCGGCAACCGGAAAAGCGGCTCGCCGATATTGACCTCTGTCCTTACTTTGTACCAGACGTTTTGTTGTAACTTTCGCGGTTTATTCATATAAAAACCTCCGTACTATATAAGGCGTTGAGTGGCGGTTTTGCTTTAGTCTGGCGGGGAAAAACCGTGAAAAAAGTGAAAAAATCACAAGAAACCGCAGATGACACTAACGACACGGATACACACAGATTTTTCACACCACGCCCCGCTTAATCTGTAACACCATTTGGCGCAATCTGTGTAGTCCTAAATTATTTTGTCAAGCAGAGACTTCCTTTTCCTCCAACTTTTTTATTTTATAATAACGCAGCTTCTTAGCCAAAGCCTCGTTACTCATTCCATGGTAATATTCCCGCCGCTTCATCGCAGCCCCACCATCTTCCGCGCCGCTGCCGCCGCGCTCTTCTTCTTGCCCATCCTCCCCGACAGTTCCCCGTATTTCTTAAACAACGGCCCCGTTCCGCTCCTCACCATCGCCCATACCCCCTCAAATACTACCCCCGGATTGGGTTGCAAAACTGGTATCTCGCTATACTCCCGTACCGCTCCGTTTCCCCCGAACAGTCCACCCGCAGTGTAAACCCCGCGTAGTTGGCACCTGTCCCGCGCTGCCGAACCGGCTCCCGTCCCCCAGATACGCCAGCAGCATCCCCGCTATTCTTATCCCGGGAATGCTCAAGATAGGATTAAGGTCTGGGATGGGGACCGTGATTGAGCAGGAGGTTTCTCTCGGATTGCTTTGACGCTCCGGTTGCGGGCGGCGAGAAAGACGCAGTGAACGCTGGGCTTCTGCGGTTTGCGGTCTCGCTGGAGGAGTTTTTTATCAGGAACAAGGAGGAATTTCTCTTGGTGAAGGTGCACGGTTCTGAACAAACTGCCATCGAACCGAAGGCTCGCGCAACTCCACTAATCGGGATTTTTGGACCACTGATGGCACAAAAATCCCGAGTCCGCGAGCGGACAGTACAACAGGCTGCTAGAGTATCTTGTACCCGAGTCCGATTTTAACCTGAGGGCCAAAGTTGTAGCCGGATTCTTTGAATTTGAAGTCGTTTTTACCTAGCGGCGGGCCAAATTCAATCGTCGCGTCCCGGTCACTGATAAACTGGTAGCTAAAGAGGGCTTCACCGCGGAGGGACAGTCTCTCACTAAGGGCAAAATCCAAGCCCGCACCGGCTTTGGCCGTTATACCCCATGTTATGGCATGCTCCTTGTCGCTGTTATCATTGCCGGCAAAGGGGAGTTTGACACCAATGCCCAAGGCGGGGAACACGATCAACCGGTCGTTGAGGATAATAGGATACTTCCCCAAGAGATCCACGATGAGGACATGCGAAACATAGTCTTCTTCTATAGGGTCTGTCCCCAAAATGGTTGTGATTGACTCCCCCGTAACCGTACCTATCTCGGCGATATAGGCCACCGCAAGCTCCGCATAGGTGGCATCCGCAAAGATGAAAGCGCCTGCGTCAAAAGTGCTGGTATCGTAAGACAGCGTCATCTTCATTGCTCCTCCCATCAAGTCAGTCGGGTCCGTCTCGCTGCTGGTAAAGTTCCCGCCGAGAATTGCCCCGCCTCCCACCGTAATGCCAAAGTCTACGGCAAACAACGCGGCCGCCAACAGAAAGAAAGACACCGCCAGAAAAATTCTTTTACTACACATAATCCTGTGTACTCCTTGAAAATAGTTTTTGCCCGGCTTTACCGCCGAGCGCGCCCCAGCATGGCAGGTTCTCGTTTTTTTGTCAATAGGGCGCATTGCCTCAAAATTAATCTAACCCCAAAAAAGTCATGCCTCAAAATAAAATTCCAACCCAAACAGACCGTGCCGATGGAGGGATCGGAGGGTCATATGGGGTTAACTTTGCAACAA
>JAIRNN010000297.1 GCA_031257995.1 Spirochaetaceae bacterium
ACGAAATCCTTGACCCGTTCCCACAACCCCTCCGTCAGTTCCCATGATTTGATCCCGCTTCCTGTTATTCGTTTCATACCTTACTTTATCGGCTCTTTCCTATTTGCGGATAAGTTCTAAATTTCTGTGTTTTTCCCTGATATTCCCTCCTGAATGTGTTGTATTATCATCAGTTATCGGTTGTGCCCTTGCGGTCATGCTGTTTTGGCGGGGCTTTACGCCGATAATTGAGGGAGGCGCAATAGTGGAGTTTGACCACAGAAACAACGGAAAGATGACTCACGGCTTCACGCCCCTGCGGGGAATTGAAAATTATCCATTTTCAATTATCCATTCCCCCGCAGGGGGAGTTCGCGGCTTCGCGTGTACCCCTCTCTTATTGCTATTTTACAGAAATCGTGTCAAGCCCCCCGCTAAAAACGGGCTCTCCTATTATCGCTATTCCCCGTTCGGACAGCGCGGCACTTCATCTTTAGGCAAAATGCCCATCTCTCATCGTATCCGTTATCTATTTATAAGGCTATTGGGACGCGAAGGCATCTTGTTATAAGGAACGTTATTATGGAAGAGAAAAGGATTGTTACCAGAGGGCCGAAGGCTGCCCGTTCGAGAGGTCCGCAGGTTTAGGTGATGAAGCGTGGATAAGGAGATCAATGGTGAAGTTTGACTATGAGGAGGTCACTCTGACCTAGAGTGAGAAGGTCACTTTGGCCAAAACAGGGGGGTTGCTCTGGCTAACGTTGAGGGACAACGCTGGCCGAAACTGGGCGGCAGTTTTAGCCGTAACTGGGCAGCTGTTCTAGCCGTAACAGGCTCCCTGCGGGGTGCGGGCGGGCGCGTGTTCGGCGGCAAGGCCAACGTTCGTATGTAAGACGATTGGGACGCGAAAGCGTCTTATCATAAGGAGTAGCATTATGAAGGAGTATAGTATGAAAAAAGCAAGGTTTGTTACCAGTGCTCGCGGCGAGACTGCGGGGTTTGGTTGCAGGGCGCTGTTTACAGCGTTCGCGCTCGCACTCGTTTTGACGGGCTGCGAGTTTCTGCAAGAATTCTTGGGCGGCGGGGGGACGGAACCGGAGGAACCTGAGTCCACCCCCATCGGCGGTACCGTTTAGCAACGATACCGAGAACGAGGGCAGCGTCATAGATTTGATAAGGGCGGCTGCCGCCAAGGACTCCCTGCGTCTTACGCTGACAGCGGAGACAGAAGAGGTAAGTCTGGACACGGATGATCTCCCCGCAGAGGGGCTGGTCCTTCAGCGGAGCGGCGATCCGGCTTCCTCCACCAGCCCTGCCAATGTGACCATCGACGGCAGGGGGAGGACGGTAGACTTGACCGGGAGTACGCCGGGCGCCCTTATCACCGTGGGGGATGGCGTTACCCTGACGCTGCGGAACATCACCTTGAGGGGGCTGGACAATAATAAGGACGGCAGCGGCGAAGGCGAAAACAACGCCGCCCTCATCAAGGTAGTCGGCGGGCATCTCATCCTTGAAGACGGCGCGGTTATTCGGGACAACCACGGCGGCAATGGGGGTAGTGACTATGCCAAAGGCGGCGGTGTGTATGTGGAGAGAGGCACGTTCGCCATGAATGGCGGGGCCATACGCGGCAATGCCATCGGCAGCAACTCCAGAGGCGGCGGTGTGTATGCGGGCGGCGGCACGTTCACCATGAACGGCGGAGAGATAAGCGGCAATACCATCGGCATCTACGGCATCGGTGGCGGCGTGTTTGTAGGCGGCGGCACGTTCATCCTGGATGGTGGAGGGATAAGCGGCAATATCAGCGGTCCCACGTCCTACGGCGGCGGCGTGTTTGTGGGTGAAGGCGAGTTCACTATGGAGCGCGGGACCATACGCGACAATAAGGCCGACTGCCGGCGGCGTGTTTGTGTCCGACGAGGGCACGTTCACCATGAACGGCGGTACCATACGCGGCAATAAGGCCGAAGGTAGTGCAGAGGATGTCGCGGGAGGCGGCGTGTTGGTGAATGGCACCTTCACTAAGAGGGGCAACAGCATTATTTACGGTAACGATACGGAGGAGAGTAATAAAAATACTGCAGTGAACGGTCGGGGCCATGCGATCTTTGTCATTGAATCCGAAAAGAAACGCAACAGCACAGTGAATGCGAATGAGGACCTGGACACCGGCAGCGATGACAACTGGGGCGACCCCCCGGCCCAGTAAGGGAATGAACCGTGGATAAAACCCGCGAAAAACCCACAAAAAAACCGCGAAAAAAGGAATAAAGATGAAAACCCGCGTTTTATCGCGGATAAAGGGAGTAGATAGTGGAATTGACGAATCACGTTTAAGGCGGGAACAGGGCCTAAACGCGCCCCGCCTCTTTTCACCGCGAAGTCGAAGAAGTCGAATACGTTTTATCGTTCTCCTCTTATTCGCCTTCTTCGACTTGGCGGTTTTATTAATCCCGCATAAATCCGGGGGTCAAGTTTAGACGGAGGAGAGACACTTGACCACTTTTCGCACAACCATGTATAATAGTTCTCATGCTTCTGATCAAGACTGAAAAGACAGCATACGCCCCGCGACTACGCGAAGGCGAGGGCGCAAGCCTCGCCCGGCTACGCGGCTACGCTGTAAATTCATGTACCCCGCCCTTATTACAATTTAGTAAAAATCGTGTCAAGCCCCCTCTAAAGAACACCCTCGTTCTTTACCTTTCTTCAGCTATAAGCCCGCTCCCAAAAGTTTTTAGCCCTTTTGGAACAGCCGTAAGCCCTCCGGCGAAAGCCATAAGCCCCCTCGAAACCGTTTTTAACCCTCTTACTAAAAACGCAAATAATTCTTTGCGTAATAAAAATAACCGCTTTTACGATAAGAATAACTATTCCCGCGATGAAAGCCGCTATTTGCGCGGTAAAAGCCAGTATTTTCGCGATGAAAACTCAAGCTTTCGCGATGGAAGCTCAAGCTTTCGCGATAGCGCGGATTCGGGGAAAAGGCGCGGGCGCGCTCTGCGCCGCAGGGGTTCCGCCGGATACGGCACAAGGGGTTTTCTTTCCGGTAAAACGCCGCCTACGCGCGGCTCTCAATATTATTTTTGGAGGTTTTGAGTATGGCAAATCATTACATCCCGTCCCGCGAGGCGGCGTTTGACCCGTGGTTTAACAACCTTGTGGAGTATGTTTTGGCGCGGGTTCTGGCGGGGACGCCGGTCTGGACGCACATTCCGGCTGCGGAGGCGGAGGCGCTGGCCAATGCGTACACGGCGTGGCACACGGCCCCTACGTTTCCACGCAAAAGCCGCACACCGCGGTTGACACGGAGGCGAAAAACGACGCGAAAAAGGCGGCGCTGAAGGTCATCCGGCCCTTTGTGAACCGCTATCTGCGCTATCCGCCGGTAACGGACGAGGACCGCACGGCGATGGCGATCCCCAACCACGACACGCACCCGATGCCGGTGCCCCGGCCCGCTAGTGGGCTTGGGCTTTCCGTGGGGGCGGCCCCGGTCATAGGAACCCGCCCCGAACAACATCGCGCCCTCTGCCGACACGATAACAAAACAGTTTCCGTCCCAACGAAGCTGTCCCATCTAGTATAGTGATCTGGCAGGAGAGCCCCTGTCTGCGGGTGGCGTTGCGCCCGTAGGTGGCAACGCCGCCGAAGGAAGCATAGTCGCCCGCAGACAGGGGCTCTCCTGCCCTGCCGACAAGCCATCACACTAAATGGGACATCATTTGCCTAACTGCTCTTGGCTTTTTTCCGGTTTTGCGGTAGGCTGGGCGCAATGAACAAGATTCTTAAAGAGAAGATCATCGAGGCGTTCACTTCGGTGCTGCCGATCACGATTATCGTACTTATCGTGAGCGTGGTGCTGGTGCCGATGCCGGCGGGGACGATTCTGGAGTTCCTGTGCGGGGCGGCGTTGCTCATCATCGGGATGGGGTTCTTTACGCTGGGCGCGGATATGGCGATGATGCCGATGGGCGAGGGGATCGGGATTCAGCTTACCAAGACATCCAGTCTTCTCATCGTGCTGGCGATTAGTTTCATCATGGGCGTGGTTATCACCATCGCGGAGCCGGATTTGCAGGTGCTTGCGCGGCAGGTGCCGTCGATAAATCCTTCTATTATACTTGTGCTGACGGTGGCGCTCGGCGTGGGGTTGTTTCTCGTGATTGCCGTGTTGCGGACGCTGCTCAAGATACGGCTCTCGGTGTTGCTTATCATTTTCTATGTGATAACGTTTGCGGCGGCCTACTTCACGCCCGAAACGTTTGTGCCGGTGGCGTTCGATTCGGGCGGTGTTACGACGGGGCCGATCACGGTGCCGTTTATTCTGGCGATGGGCGCGGGTGTTGCCGCATTGCGTTCGGACAAGGAGGGGGCAAGCGACAGTTTCGGTATGGTGGCGCTCTGCTCGGTCGGGCCGATTCTGGCCGTTCTGTTGCTCGGTATCTTTTTCAAGCCGAGCGGCGCGGCGGTCGAAACGGGGGCGGTTCCCCTCATCGAGACTTCCCGCGATGTGGTGGAAAGTTTTGCGCTGGAACTTCCCCACTATGCCGAAGAGGTGGTGACGGCGCTTGCGGCGCTTGTCGCGTTTTTTGTGCTCTTTCAGATCGTTTCCAGCCGATACAAAAAGCATCAGATTACCCGTATTGTCATCGGGTTTCTCTATACGTTTCTGGGGCTGGTGGTCTTTCTGACCGGAGTGAACGTGGGCTTCATTCCGGTCGGGCATCTTTTAGGCAGCGACCTCGCCTCGTCCGAGCTCAAATGGGCGCTGGTGCCGCTCTCAATGCTCATCGGTTACTACATCGTAACGGCTGAACCGGCAGTACACGTCCTCAACAAGCAGGTTGAGGAT
Organism: Spirochaetaceae bacterium; assembly: GCA_031257995.1. Classification (GTDB taxonomy): domain Bacteria; phylum Spirochaetota; class Spirochaetia; order Treponematales; family Breznakiellaceae; genus JAIRNN01. The sequence continues at coordinate 4,841 of JAIRNN010000297.1, forward strand.
ATTTCAGGCGGGGCGATTTCGGCAAAGATTATGCAGCGCGGACTGGCCGTCGGTATGGCGGCGGCGCTTGGCATCACGATGGTGCGGATACTGCTCCACATTCCGATTATGTATATCCTCATCCCCGGCTATGCGTTCGCGCTGATACTCACGTTCTTTGTGCCGCGCATCTTTACCGGCATCGCGTTTGACTCAGGCGGGGTCTGTTCCGGCCCGCTCACGAGCACATTTCTCCTGCCGCTGGCGATGGGGGTCTGCGAAGGTTCGGGCGGAGACCTCATGCGCGAGGCGTTTGGGATCGTGTCGATGGTGGCTATGGCGCCGCTCATCGTGATTCAGGCGATGGGGCTTGTGTACGGGGCAAAGCTCAAGACGGTTGCCGTCGAAGCGGAGGCTGCGTTGGCCAAGGCGCGCGCGGGTTCCGTTGCTTTGGCGGGCGCGATAACCGACTACGACGTGGAGGCGTACTATGATTAACCCGCTTGAATGGTTTCGGTCAAAGAAGGCCGACGCGCCGCCGGTTGTCGCGCTGGTGGTCTTCATCGTTGACTGGTCGCGGCAGAAGCGCGTGACGGCGGCTTTTGAAAAGGCGGGGGTGCAGATTCAATACACGGCAAAGGGCAAGGGGACAGCGAGCAAGGAGATTCTCGACCTGCTCGGTATCGGTGCGACGGATAAGGCGGTGGTGTTCTCTCTTGAGGATGCGGCGCGGTTGCAGCCTCTGATAAAGGACATTGCGGGGAAAGTGGGCCTCTGGGAACGGGGCGCGGGGGTGGCGTTTTCCGTACCGCTCTCCGGCATAAACACGCCGGTTCTGGGGGTATTTTCCGGTGAACGGGCAGAGACAAAGGATAACAAGGAACATAATGACGGCGAGGAGGCCGGTATCATGGAAACGAAAAAGAGAAGCGATTTGATTATGTGCATACTCAATCAGGGCTACAGCGATGAGTTCATGGCGGAAGCCCGGAAAGCGGGAGCCGGCGGCGGGACAGTGCTCTCTGTTCGCGGCGCCGCCCGTCAAGGTCAGGTGAAGTTTTTCGGTATATCCGTGCAAAACGAGAAGGAGATCATCATGATCCTCTCCACCCGCGAAAAGAAAAACGCCATTATGAGCGCGGTAAGCGAAAAGTTCGGCGTCCAGTCCGAGGCGGAAGGCATCGTTTTCTCCGTCCCCGCCGACAACATCACCGGCATCGAACTCCGCTAAGGCCCCGCAGGGGCTTTCCTCGGTTGCGGCGTGTTAAGCAATGGCGGTGGCATCCCCCTACGGGGGAGAGGAGGCGTTCACTCCCCCATAGGGGGACGGGTTGCTCGTTCCCTTTACGACACGCCCTATTGACTTCACGGCAGGTGGGCCCCCAGGGGCTTTCCTTGGGGGCGGCGCGATGCGAACGGGTAGACTGTCTCTGCGCCATCTGAAAACTAATCGGCGATGTTTCCCAACTCCTCTTCAACCTCGGTGAGACGTTTTTCCATGGTGTGTATCGTCCGCTCAAGCCTTGCTTTTTCTTTTTCCAAGGCTTTACGCTTGCTGATTACCGGGCCCGTCTGCTTCAACGCCGCCCTCACACTGTCCGGGCTCTTGCCGGAAAGAAGCGATTGTTCTGCCGTTGCCCGCTCGTCCTCGTTTTTTATCCCCGCGAGAAACTTCATATTGTCAACACCAACCTCGCTCTTTATATCAAGTCTGTTTATTTGCAGCGCGAGCTTCGATGCGGTTCTCGGTATGCACAACACCCGGTCGACGTAATCCTCAAAACGCAAACCCTCTTTTTCACATAAATCATACGCTTGCAATAGAAGCCCCCCAAACTCTTTCAGCAATTCCCCGGACGGCTTCAAATATTTTTCCCGAATCGTTTCGGTCAACTCCCGCAATTCCCGCGATTCGCCGAACGTGTTCCGGTAGAGCCCCTTCGCCTCGGCCTTCTCCAGCAAGCCGTGAAAGATTGCCCAAAACTCGGAACTGTGCGCCCGCGAGGAAAGTGTTCCTCCTCGTCGGCACGCATGCTGGTGATGCGCGTACTCGTGAATAGCCGTGTACAGAAAGAGATTTTCGTCAACCTTTCCGTCTTTCTCGAAGTTTTTGTTGTGAATGATGATTTCCCGCATGTCGGGTCGGTAGAGACCGTGAATTTTTTTGCTTTTTTTCCCGGACTGGATAACCGAGAAGTCCAATGCTGAATCCTCAATGGATAGCAGCGTTTTTTTGATGGTGTCATTCGTCATGGCCTTGAGTATACCACATTGAGAGTCCATAATTAAGGCCGGGCAGGATTAACGCATAGGAATACCGTTTAACCAACGGACCTTTGGCTCACAACCACACGAAAAACACGAACATCCGCTCAGGCGGTCCGCGCCGTCTGTTCGTGAAGGCTCGCGTTTAAATACCCGCAATCCTGCTTCAAATCCACGATTTTTTCATCTTTTCCCCCCTTTTTTCGGGCCAAATTAAAGCAAAACAGCGCCTCAACACCATATATACAGCAGGGAGAATTGTATATGAATACACCAAGAAAGTTAAAACAGAATGCTTGGTACAACGTGGGGACAGAGGTCAATATCGGCGAGCCGCTCTTCCAGTTCCCGTGGGCCAAAACCCTCTTCTCCCGCGCCCTCCGCGACGCGAACGGGATATTCGACTTCGAAATGCGCGGACTTAAACTTGAGGGGGCGTGGCTCACGTTCTGCATCAAGCCCGACGACGGCCTCAAGCTGCCGCTGATAATGCAGTGGCTGAAGCAGACGTTCTCGGTCCGGCTCAACGTGCTGACGGGAAGGCTGGGACATGTTTGGGGGGAACGTTACTGGTCTGAGATTTTGTGGGGAGGGCCGCATGAGGGGGCGGAGGCGGTGGACTGGGCGGCGGTGGAAACGCTGGCGGAAACGCCGATAGAGGGGATTCTGACGTACAAGTTGAGTTGGGGCAGCCCCCGCTCGGACGGGATGACGATAACGACGAGTTTTTCGGCGAAAAACGCTTCCAAACCTGCGTCTCCGCCCGGCTAATAGCCCGGATCACGGCCCAAAAGGGGTTCCAGCCCGCCTCAACGTTCCCGGCCCAAGATGGCCCCAAGAGAGGTCCGCCCGCTCCCGCAACGTAAAGTTTTGGAACAGCCTCCATTATCAATTCGTCGGAGACGGGGCCTCATCGTCTGAGAAGAACGGTCGCCATGATGGAGAATATGAGCGCGAGGAGGCCGTTTGAGATGAAAATGAACGGGAGGCCAGCGATTTTTTTGCTGACGGGTTCCGATTGGACGCACAGATAGATCGAGCCGAGCATCGACGCGGACAGAACAGAACCGACGGAAAAAGACAGGGAGAGAACGGCTGCCTCAATGACGGAGGACACGAGGCGCAAGGTCATAAAAAGCGAAAACACGCAGAGCGGTGTTGACGAAGAAAAGGTATGGTCTTTTTCATAAAATAATTCCGCATGAAATTTCTGTTTGGGTAAATATTCGTCAATGACATAAAAGGTCAGCGCACAAAAGGGGAAAATGAAAACGATGTCGAAAAAGCCGAAGGAGAGGGGCGTAAACACAAAGGTCCACAGCATCCAGAAAAGAAACACCACAACGCTTAATACGGCGCAACGCAAAAGGGGGCCGCGCAAGGAAAAATTAATGTCCCGATAGATTTCCTTCATCCCTAAGCCGGTATGAAGGACGAGGTTCAGAAAAAAAGAGGCAAAGATGGCGCATAATACGATTTCGTTCATGTTCTCCTCCGTTCCCGTTCTGTCTCCCGCCGGTTTATTTCCCGCCGTTCCGATTCCTGCTGGTCTTGTTCCGGTCCCCGCTGTTTCGGTTTTCGCCGTTCCAGAATGCGGAACAACACCATGATGAATCCGACAAGCAAAAACGCTCCCGACGACAAGGATACGATTTCGATAGCGAACGGGAAGCGGCCTTCCTTGTTAAATAATTCGATGATACCGCTACTGCCGCCCGGCAGACTTAAGGTAGCGTAGCCAAGCGGTTCCCGTATCAGCGCGACGGCCATGATCAAAACACCGAGATAGAGGCTTTCAAAAAAGCATCTTTTTATGGCGAGGAACGGGGGCAAGGTGGCGTACTTTTCAGATATGTTTTCCGAATAGGCGAATATTGGCACAAACAGAGTAATAAACAGGGTTTCCAGCGCAAGGAGCGGCGTGATGCAGTAGTAAACGAAGAAAAAAGCGCATCCTGAAAGATTGACGAGAAATACATCAATGATTTTTCGGTTGTTTTGCGGAAACAGCGCTATTTTATCGCCGGATTGTTTGGGCGTTTTGAGCCTTTTTAAGGATTCCGTGATCAATATGGTAAGCACATAGACGACCACTAGATTCACTGCTGCGATAACCGCAAAGGCAAAGCGAGAGGACGCGACAACCAGGAGGGCGGTTGCGGAAAGAACCGTCAAAGGCCGGTGAAACACTTTGAACAAAAACGTGATTATATTGTCTTTATCAAACACTGCCCCATCCCTCCTTCGCGCTTTTCCCCTGAAAGACCTTTTCCGCCGCCCTTTGCAGACGGCTCGTGTAAAAGTCCATGATTCCCGGCGCAAGCCGCTCATGGAGCACCGCTGCGTTTCTTGTCAGCGGGATAAGCTCGATCGTCCCATTTGTTCCGATGATTGCCAGAAAAGGCGCGAAGATCCCGTCACGGATGACCGGAAAAACCACGGCGATGTTTTCGCTTCCGCGTATCGTCCACCACGAACCGAGTTGCATTGCGGATCCGTCCATGAGCCACGGGGTGATGGGAGCGTCCAAGCTTCTGCTGTCTCCCTTTTGCAAAAGCGCCTTGTTCACTTCGTTTTCCAAGAGTCTTGTCCGGGGGCCGGCGCTTAACAGGAACAACAGAAGCAATATCAGCGAAAAAACACAGCACCATAACAGAACAAGGCCCTTATCGCCGGCTTTGGCCACGAAGAATTCAATCTTAAGGAATATTTTTTGCAGAAAGGCGTTGAGTTTATTCACCATAATCTCCGTTTTTCAGACCCCCGTTTTTCATACAAGATTTTTCGTTCCGCAACACGGAGTATCGACAGTGCCGCATTCAAAAGAACGACGGCAAAGAACGCCCCATAAAACTCCATTTTCAAAAAACGGAGTACAAAGGTTAGCACAGCGGCGGCGAGTACATAGACGACGCTCCCGGTGTTGGACTTAGGCCCGGTTACCGGATCGGAAAGGAGATAAAACGCGGTTACCAGGGTGCCGCCCGAACACAGCGCATAGAGCATATCGCCGCTTGCCTCGCCAGTCTGAACGCCCGCCCCGGCAATACGCGCGAGAAAGAGATAGGCGGCAAGGTACAGGAAAGGCATCCACATGCGGAAGGTGACACAGGAAACGATAACAACGCTGCCAACGATCAGCGCGAAAACTCCTCGGTCCGCGATGATCCCGGCGGAGGGCAACGAAAAAAGATCAACATAGGTCGGCGAAAGCCGCACATCAAACAGCGTAAAGATACGCTCATTCAGGAACTCGCTCACCGCTTCCGCACTGGTGGAGATGCCGGATACCGCCGGGGTGTAGCTCACCGGATCAAGGGGAGCCATTTCGAGGCTTGCCTGCCAGAGCTTGCTCCACGAAAAGCGGACCGCCAGAGCGCCGCCCAACGCGGGGTTGAGCCAGTTTGCGCCGAGACCGCCTGAAGGATAACGGACGACTGCTATGGCGAAGACCGCGCCGAAAACGGCGAATCCCGGATGTATCCGGTTGGGAAGGAGCATCGCGAGGACGAGGGCGGTTACGACAACGCTGCCGTCATAGATCGTCCGACGCCCGGTTACGAGGCATATCAGCGCTTCCGTGAGCAGGGCCGCCAGCACGGCGGCGAGCGCGATCCACATTGAAGAAAAACCGTCGCTTAGAGACGACTGGAGGATCACCAAAAAAGCGCATGCGGCGACGATGTACATACGCGCCTGAGTGGACAGCACAAGAATTTTTTGAGGAACGAGACCGCCGAACGTCTGCGGGCGGGAAATGGAATAGGTCATCGCGTCTGCTCCATTGAAATTACCTCTGAAACCGAACGTGAAGTTGAAACGGAAGGTGAAAGGCCCTTGATCACAGTACAGAGCGGCAATCGTGACGGGCAGACCGCCTCGCAACAGGCGCAGCCGTGACATTCGGCGATAAGATAGGAATAGGCTTCGTCATACCCCGATGTCGTGAGCCGTTTGTAGATGCCGTCCGGATCGAGACCGACCGGGCAGACGGTTCTGCACAGGCCGCAGTTGATACAGGACGTGCCGGGCCGGCTATGTTTGACGAAGGGTATTTTTTTGAGAAAGGAGAACGGAGCCGCGCTTTCGGCAAACACGGCGTAGGTTGTCTTCGTTACCGGTTCATTGAGTCCGTTGAGATCGGGGGACGAGGCTTTTCGCCCACGCAGGGTCGATCCGAAACCGACATACTCCGGTTCTTTTTTGAAACCGCCGCACTGCTGAAATAATTCGCCGACCCGCATCCCGATGCGGGCATTGACGACAGCCGGATGTTGCACCGCCGATCCACCAACCGCGATATAGCGCGATATGAGCGGCTTGCGTAGCGTTACCGCATCGTAAACCGCCACAAGTTCGGCAGGCCCGATAAAAACGAGCGCGCCCAGCGATTCCAGCGTCTTTCTTTCGTATTTACGGAGCGCGATCTCCATCTCACGCCGCCCCCGCTGGGGATAGCGGGACCCTACCTGTACCAGCGTAACTGACCTCTCCCGTTTTTTCGCTTCTTCCAGCAAAACCTTTCCCGTCTCCTTTCGGTTTTTCGAGACCGCAAAGATGATCCGGTCCGCTTCCGCCGCCCGCGCCGCGATACAGGCGCCTTCGGCGACTTGAGGCGCATGTTCCCGGCAGAGAACCGCGTCCGCAACGAGCCAGGGGTCGTCAAACACACAGCGAACGGTGAGGGTGCGCGTCCTTTCTTCGCCCAACTTCTCGACAAACAGGTTTTGCAGGGGTCGGCCGCTGCCGGACATCTCGACAATCCCCGCTTCGTTGATGAGGGCGCGTAACTTAAAGGGGGATATGTCCCGCCAAGGGAATTCTTCCCTTTTTTTGCCCAGAATCTCAAACCCTCCCTTAAACTTGATGACAAAGGCCTCGTTTTTTTGTGCGGGCTGCATATCCCAACCATATGTTTGCACGATTTCACCGGGAATCGGCGCGTGAATATCCGCCCCGCCTGGGTCTTGGGGCCGGGCAAGGAGTTCACCCTCGTGAATCGTATCCCCCACCCGCACAACGGGACTGGCAAGCGAGCCGGAATGTTGTTTCAGCGGCACGACCGAGATACTGGGGAGAAACGCCAGCACACTTTTATCCGTTGTGGGGGCCGTCGGATCCTCAAAGGATATGCCGCCCCGGGAAAATTTATAGGTATCCATGTCTCGTTCCCAGTATAACAGATGAAAGCAATACCGCCAATGCGAGGAAAGACAGCGCCTCCGGCAAACCTGCGGTCGTATGCGGGATGGTAATTGTATCCGGCCCTCCGCCTGTTCCCTCGATAAACGCCGCGAGGCTGTCAAAAGGACAGGCCGGGATAACGCTTTCCTCCATCTCCACCGTTTCCGCCGCGATATACAAGCCGTCCGCATTTTCCGTATAATGCCGATAGGGTGGCGCGTCCTCTTCACGGTCAACGCCAAGCGGCAGATAGGCAAATACCGTCTGCCGCCGGCCGTGCGCGCGGTACTCCTCCTCGCTGACAAGGCCGCCGTACCCCTCGTTGGAAAAGCCTGCCTGCCCGTCCTCCGAACCTGAGCCGATGAAGAACGAGGCGGCACAGGCAGCCGCGCCTATCGCGAACAGGTAAACGATGATCACCAGCGGGCGGCCTCTTTCTGAACGGGGCTTTGTTTCTCGCATGGCGACCGGGTGAAACAGGATGTGCCCCCGCCGCCCCGCCGCCTTCCACCGAAACCATACGGGCGCCATCCAGCCGAGCAGAAAAAGCGCGAAAGGGAAGACGATAAGCGCAAACCGGGAAACGGAAACAACGCCGCCCGCCATGCCGCTTGCGATAAAAACCGCCGTCAAAAAGAGGGATACCGCGACAGGCGTTTTTCCCCGGCGGATGTTCCGGTGATGGCCGGACAAACGATAGGCCCGGTCGGATAAAAAGTTTTTGAAAAATGCCGGGATAAAAAGCCCGCACGTTATGAACAAGGCCGCCCAAACCGCCGCCTTTCCAACCATGCCGAACGTCCGGCTTAACGATGAGAGGAACGGCGATCGAGGGTCGTGTAATATAATAGAAGAAACCGGCAACCCTGAAAGCGCGTCCCGAACGGCGGCTTCAATCACCTGAACATTCTTGTTCTTCCAGTTTGAGAGCGGCACAAAAAAACGGCGCGTCTTTTCGTTGACAAAAAACGCCCGCAGTTTTTGCGCGTAACCATCCCGTCGGGGATCGCTGTCCAAGAGCCGATCGTCCAGCATATCAAGCGGAACCTGCTCGACTCCGTTCCACGCGCTCAACAAAAAAAACTGGGTAGACTCGCTTACCACACCTTGTATCCCGGCCTCGCCCAGCGCGCCCGCCGCCTCCCGGTCGGAAACCGAGACCGGGCACTCCACCACGGCGAAAGAATGGGACGGCGGAAGGTACTCGTATCCGCGTCCTTCCCCCTTGGTCAAGACCACCAACAACAAGGCCGCCGCGCAGGAAGAGGCGTACAGACCGAGAAAGCGGATTTTCTTTGTTTTTTTCATAGGTAGAAGTACGCGCAGGCGATGAAGATTCCCAGAAGCGAGCCGACGGCGACCTCAAGCGGCGTGTGCCCGTACACTTCCTTTACCGGCAAGTATTCGATTTTCATCTTTTCCGCCGACAGTTTTCCCAACACATTGAGCGCCTTTGCCTGCAAACCGCTTGAACGGCGCACACCCATCGCGTCACGGATCACGATCATCGCCAGAAAGAACGACACGACAAAGAGGTCGGAGCCGAAACCGTCACGCAACGCGACGGCAAGCGCCATCGCGGTAACCAGCGCCGCATGAGAGGAGGGCATCCCGCCCGTCTCCCAGAGAAACGTTTTCACAACGTTTCGCCCCGGATGCCTCGCGGGTTTCAGCACGACGATAAGCGCTTTCAAAACCTGGGCGAGAAACCAGCTTGAGATCGCGGACAAAAAGATAGGGTTTTCAAAAAAAGACCGGAGGGTTAATAAACGGGAACTCATGCTTACTAATCGGCGTATTCCTCCGCGCCTTCCGGGAAAAGATACAAATCCTGCAACTTAAACGTCCGGTCCATCGAAAAAGGAATGTCCGCAAAATTTTCGCTTACCACCTGCACCTCCAAAAAATGGTTCAACGTTTCAAACCCCTCGGTCTCTATCCGCACCGTAAACTCAAAGACCGCCCGTTCACCTTCCGTTTTGGCCTCCACCGGCCGGGGCCAAAAGGTAAACGTACCTTCCGTATCCTTGACAAACCGGTAGGGATTCTGCCAGTTGGCATCGCGCATCGCAACCAGTTCCCCGCCCTGAACAAGTTCCACGTCGATTCCGGACAAGGGCTCGAAGTTCACCCCGTTAAAAACCCGTCCGACAATCACGGGAATATTGAAGACGGCGCGGCAATTTACCGCGCCGTTTGCCGCGTGTTCTGCCGCTTTCGAGGTATGAGTCCGGTGGTCGAAGTAGGGCCGCCTGTTATGCGCGACATCCTCAAGCGCCTTATAGATCAGCACCGTGAGGTCAACGTCCTTCTGCCGCCGCTCCAGCGTCTCCCGCTCAAGCCTCGCCACGCCGCGATTGGACACCACATAAGAGGGCTGCGTCCGGTTCAGCACATAGCAGGCCGCGTCCAGACGGCATTGATCACAGGTGCAAAGCTCCGGTTTCCGCCCGCTCTTCTCGATCTCGTCGCAAATCGCGTCCACCTCTCTTGTAACCAAGTCTTCCGTCAAATTGTGAATTTTGTGATTTCTAAGCAACGTTTCCATAATGACCCCCAATTATCCTTAATTTATTCCCGGTTTTCCTCGGATTATATCCAATTACCTCCGATTATAGTTGTTCTACCAAGAAAACATGAAAGGGGAAGCTGCGGCAAAACTTGCCGACCCCTCCGCTCCACGCCCTACGCTAAACATAACCTGCAAACGCCATAAATTTAACCGCAAAGGCGAAAAAGGCGCAGAAGGGGTTTATCGATAAACTCGCGCCCTATCGCCCATCCCTCTGTTTTGCCAACCTTCCATAGCACCTGTAAAGCCGCCATCTCTTATCAACCGCAAAGCCCGTCCTTATTCGCCTTTGCCAGCCTTCGCGGTTCATTCAGCCTAGACTAAAGTTTTAGTCCAGCCCAAACCAAAGTTTTGTTTCAGTCCAAAACTAAGGCTTGATCCAGCCTAGCCCCTAACAGTAGCGCACTGTCCACCGATACAATAACTAAACAGTCCCCGCCCCAAGATGCATCACACAAGATGGCACGTATATCCTCAATTATCGTCTAGAAGAGAGTATAACAGATTCCCCCGATCTTTGTCCACAAAAAAACGTACCGTGCGCAATGTTTTGACAAAGGAGGCCACCGTCTCCGCTCCAAACACCGTGGAACTCCGCTCGAAAGGGCAGTCCTCGTCAAGCACATAGAGGCCGGTCTCAAAGCCCACCCGTTCCGGCACGTCGATGATGACCGCCGCGCCGTATTGGGCGGAAATTTCCGCTTCGGCCTCCGCCCGGCATTGCAAGTCCTCCCAGCGGTGGTGTTTGGTCTCGTCAAAAGGCACTTCGCCGACACAGGTCCAGAGTTTCCCGTCCCGAAGTCCCAGCGCCGCGTCGAACAGAGCCTCACACGGGGACGCGCCCTTTCCCCGCAACTTTCTCTTGCGCAAAAGGTCGAAGAGCCCGTTGTCATCCAAGTCGTAAAGCTCCTCTGGCGACAAAAGCCCTTCATGCAGCGCGGAATGGAGCGTCTTTTTCATCACGGCGGTCGCGGCCCGCACTCCCTTGTGCCAGTACACCGAACGATACATCAAGTATTTGGCAAAAAGCACCGATTCCACGCTCGAAATCGCCTTGGAATCGATGTCAACGCCGCGTTCCCTATTTGGGTAAAGGCGAGAAAGAATAAAATCCACGTCTTGAGTGCCGTACGTTACCCCGGCAAAACGCGCGTCCCGGTTGAGATAGTCGAGTTTGTCAGGATCAAGACAACCGGAAAGCAGTTTCCGGTAAAAAAGCACTTCTTTGTCGTCCGTGCCCCGCCCCGTATCGAGAATCGCCGCCGCCACCGCCGGATCGCCCCCGGCCTGTTCCACAAGAGACGCCGCCGGATCGGCCTCAATGAGCCGTGCCCCCAACTGTTCGTGTCCGGTCAACGCCAGCTCTTTCAAGGAATGGGCGTAGGGGAAATGCCCAACATCGTGGAGCAGCGCCGCGCAAAGAAAGGAACGGATACCCTGCGCCGTTACAAACGAGGCGGCTCCCCGCTCGCAAAGCCCCGTGATGAGGCGGCGCGCAATATGATAGACCCCGATCGAGTGGGCCGCCCGCGTATGCGTCGCCCCCGGATAGACAAGGCTGGCGGGCCCAAGCTGGGCGATGCGGTAGAGACGGCTAAACGGCGGCATCCTCGTAACCGCCTCAAGCTCAGGCGTAAAATAAACGTGCCCCCACAGCGCGTCCCGGCAGGGCTCGCTAAACCCCTCGAACAGCGCGCTGTTCACGGATTCCTTTTTCACCTTCACCAATCACGATCTTTATATTTGGCAACTTGTTCCGGTTCAAACGATTCAAGGACTTCCTCATCCGATTTTGAAGAGTCTATCATCAAAATAAACCCCATCATCCTCACATATATGCCTTCCGCTGCGAAAGACAGATTATCCATTGTTCCTTCTAACACTTCTTCAAACAGCGCGATACAAATCACTTTTACCCAAAGAGGCGCCGCTTTCCGTTCATTGTCAGACAATAGGTATTCGTCACCATTTGGGTAACATTGCGTAACCGTATACCGGCTATGCCCATTCGCGTCCGATTCAATACTTATTTTGTACCATCCGTTTTCGTTTTTTATGTCATTTACCCTATGCTGTCCATACACACAGGTTGCTTTTATCGAAAACAAGAAAATGACAACAACCGCCGTTTTTTTCATTCTCATTTCTCCTTGTGGGACAAGAGATTGTTCCCGCTCTACCTAAGTCTTGGAACGGCCTCATTATACTTCTTGCTTTTGTTTGTGTCAAACCTCGCTGTGAATAGTGCTTCCGCGAAGAAAATAGACTTGTTTAACAACCCGGTTGGTTGTCTCACAAGTCTTGCGGTTTTTCAGGCTAAAGCCTTACAAAACCGTATTTCTTAACGGAAGTTGTTTGGAAACGTGAGGTTTCTAAACAACTCCAATATATAAAAAGGGAAGTCTTCACCCCCTTCGGGGAAATTGAAAATGGAAAATGATAAGAATGAAACGCGCGGCCTCCAAGCCCCGCCCATTTTCAATTCCTTATTCAAAAGTCTTAAAACCCGCAAACAGGACATTTAAACCCCATTCAAACTGTTCGTCAAGAGACATTTTTTCATAACCGGTTCCCAGAATAGTATTAATAAAAGGGGGCATTCCTGCCGGATTAGCCTTAAAAATCACCTCGTCGGCAGCAAAGGACAGTACATAGTTATTGAGCATATGGCTGGCGGCAAGGCAATGTTTCTCCTTTACGCCGATATGGAGCAGGGAAATCATCATGTTTTTTATCAATTCGCAACGGATGGGAGTGAAAGGAGGGGAACGCATAAAAATTTCCACGCTGTCGCGCACTTCCAGCAGCTTTTGCCGGTAAAGCCGGACCGCTTCACACAGGTATTTCCGCGCGTCGCTTAAACCGCAGGAAGGCAGCATTTCCGCGCTCATGGTTTCGGCTATCTGGTCTATCAAATCCTGCTTGTTTTTGATGTGCCAGTAAAGGGCAGGGGCCTTGACCCCAAAAGCTCCCGCCAAAGCGCGCATGGAGAGCTTCTCTAAGCCTTCCCGGTTCAGAAGGGTTATAGCCTCCCTGACAATGGTTTCTTGTGAGATTTCCATAAAATCCCCTTTTCTTGAAAATTTTCTCCTGAAAATGACAAAATCACTTGACCTTAACACTGTTAAGCATTATACTATAAGTGTTAAACAAAATGGTTCTTTGCTATGAACTAAGTTTAACATACTTTTTTAGAAAAAACAAGGAGAAAACAGCCAAAATGGACTATATTTTGGAAACAAAAGGACTTTCCAAGACCTACGGACGTATCCGCGCCCTAAACGGCGTGGACATGAGCGTCCCGGCGGGAAGTATCTACGGACTGGCGGGGAAAAACGGCTCCGGCAAGACCACCCTCATGCGCCTTATTTCAGGGCTTGCCTCCCCAAGCGGCGGGAGCTTCACCCTTTACGGAGCCGCGGACGGCGCGGGGCTGCGGGAAGCGCGGAAAAAGATAGGAGCGGTTATTGAGACCCCTGCCGTATACCCAACGATGAATGCCTGGGACAACCTCGCCATGCAGTGCCGCATAAAGGGGATAAGCGATACGGCCTGTATCGCCCCGCTTCTGGAAACGGCGGGACTGGCGGACACGGG
>JAIRNN010000062.1 GCA_031257995.1 Spirochaetaceae bacterium
AACGCTCAATTTCACAAATAGCAAGAAAATTAAATGAAAGACCTCGAAAGACACTTGACTTTTTTACACCAAAAGAGGTATTATTTGAGTTGCGCTAGGAATTACCGACTGCCTCATAATAACCTCCTCTGGAGGCATCACGCACCATCCCCCATCGAATAAAGTATACCTCATCTAAAGGAAGAAGTCAAGTAAAAATCGGGCGTGTCCGGGGCGGATTTATCATTTTCTGGCGGCGGGACTGTTTCCTTCTATTATCTTGTCAAGAAAGGTCGATATGGTTTTCATGTCCTTGCCGCTCAAGGTCTCGAAGTATTTTTCAAGTCCCGCGTTCAGCCGCCGATGGTGGCGGTCGTGCCCGGAGACGGCCTTTTTGCCCAACGCGGTCAGTTCGAAATACACTTCTTTCTTGTTGTCCGGCATCTGAAAAGCGGTTATAAGCTCTTTTTCCAGGAGTTTTTTCGTGATTTGCGCGACCGCCCCCTTCGTTATGCCGTTCCTCTGGGCAATCCGGCTTGTGTTTTCGCCCCGGTGCCGGTTGATCGTATCCAATAAATGCACTTCCGCATGATTCAATAAAAACCCTGTGCCGTAATCCCGCGCCACTTTCTTTTCCCTGTCCAGTACGGTTACGGCTTTGTTTATCTTTTCCCCAATGGCAAGAGCCAGTTCCTTGTTCATAACGCTGCCTCCATAAGGGTATTGTATAGAGGCTAAATAACTTGGTCAACAACACTCAATCGCGGTCAACCGCAGAGGAACACTCAATCACGTTTAACCGCCCACGGGCACAGATAAGACGGATATACGCGGATTCTTCATACCATGCGCCGCTTCATCTGTGTCATCTGCGCTAATCTGTGTAATCTGCGGTTCCCCGTGATCAGGGCCGTTCATGTTCCCTCAAGCCCTGCTGACGAGCCATGCGGTCATGTCGGCGATGATATCGTAGGGGACGGGGCGGACGAAGGGAAATTGGGCGGCGCCTTTGGACGTTTTGTAGTCGGCAAGACGGTCGGCGAAATGAGTCATAGCTTCCGCGCCGGGATAGATGCCGACGTGGGTCTTGGCGGCGGCGAAATGGATGAGGTTGCCGTTTTGATAGAAGGTCGGCATTTGCCACGCGATTTTCTCCACGGCAAGCGGCGCGGCATCACGGATCGTTTGGCGGACTTTTTGCAACACAGCCTGAACGTCGCCGGGAAAGAGGGCGATGTATTCATCGATAGTGGAGGTGGTGTAATGCGGCGTTTCCGAATGTTTCTTTGCGGCGGCCTTCTCCTGCCCGGTGAGCCGGTAGGCTTCGCCGATATGTTCGATAAACCACGGAAAATCCGCGTTGCCGGTTGCTAGGTAGTAGTGGACCGCACGGTTCTTCGAGGTCTGCGCCGCCTTCACCGGATTCATCTCGTCGAACACGGTCTCGCGGGGGAAGGCAATCACGAGGCCGTCTTTCTTCGCGGCGATTTCGACAAACGCGGAGTTCTTTCGCCAGATGACGGCGCCCGCCGTTTCATGTTCCTCAAACATGCCGAGCGTATTCTGCGCCGTCTCCCTCAACTCTTCGTAGAGCGGCAGCCACGGGGCGCGAACCCCGGAAAAAACTCTTGACAAACGCCCCTCCCGCCGAATTATCCCGGCCGGACAGCACAAAGCCGGCGGAAACGGAAGGAAGGCCCGTCTCCCCACATCCCGTTGCCATCGGCCCGTGCTTTTCGCCGCTTACTTCTTCGCGTCGATGTATTTCAAGAGGTCAACGACCTTGTTGGAATAGCCCCACTCGTTGTCGTACCATGAAACCACCTTGAAAAAGCGTTTCTCGCCGGGCAGATTGTTCTGCTTGGTGGCGAGACTGTCGTAAATCGAGGCGTTGGGATTGTGGATGATGTCGCGGGAAACGATCTCCTCGTCGGCGTAGGCCAGAATACCTTTCAGATATGTCTCGGACGCTTTCTTGAGGGCGGCGTCAATCGCCTCAATCGAGGTGTCCTTCTCCGCCCGGAACGTGAGATCGACCACGGAACCGGTCGGTGTCGGAACGCGGAAACTCATGCCGGTGAGCTTGCCCTTCGTGGAGGGAAGCACTTCGCCGACCGCCTTCGCCGCGCCGGTTGTTGACGGGATGATGTTCTCCGCCGCCGCCCGTCCGCCGCGCCAGTCCTTGTTCGAGGGGCCGTCCACCGTCTTCTGGGTTGCCGTGTACGAGTGAATCGTCGTCATGAGGCCCGTCTCAAGGCCGATGCCTTCCTTGAGGATGACGTGTACCAGCGGCGCGAGGCAGTTTGTCGTGCAACTCGCGTTGGAAAGAACATGATGCTTGGCCGGATCGTAGTCCTCGTTGTTTACGCCCATCACAAACGTCTTGATCGGCTTGGACTCATCGCCGGACTTCGCCGGAGCGGAGATGATCACCTTCTTCGCGCCCGCCTCGATGTGCCCGTAGGACTTCTCGTTGGCATAAAGCCCCGTAGACTCGATAACATAGTCGATACCCAAGTCCTTCCACGGGAGCTTACCCAACCCGTCGTACGCCTTGCCGTTCAAGCATTTGATCTTGTGCCCGTTCACGATGAGCTCGTCCGCTGCGCCGACACCAATATCGGCCTTCATCTGCCCCTGAGTCGAGTCGTATTTGAGCTGATACGCAAAATACTTCGCGTCCGTCCCAATATCCACCACCGCGACCACATCAATCTTGTCTTTGCCGAGCAACCCCTGCCCAACCAAAGCCTGAAAAACAAGCCGCCCGATACGGCCAAAACCGTTAATTGCAATTTTCATAGAAACCTCCATAGGTAAAATCTGATTACTCACAGTATACCAAGCCCCTCATGTTTTGTGAAGTGCCCGTACAATTTGCCTCGTTTTAACATCCCGACACGATGACCCTCATATTACCGTGTGAATACAGCAATATTGTTATGAGGGAAGCGCCGCCACCACCTGCCGTGGAGGGTCCCGCAGGGGCTTTCTTTGGGAGCGGCGTATCGGGAGATGACGGCGTGTTCCCCCTACGGGGATAGAGAGCATTGCGTCCGGCTGAGCCTCCACGGATGCCTTCTGTTTTGGCTTAGGCGGCCATTGACGCGGCTCCCCCTGTCTTCAACCCGCACTCCGGTCGTTCCTCCCTCTGCGCGGTTTTCCGCCACCCCCACTTTTCAATCAAAAAATCAGGCTCTTCATCACAAAGTATGGGTATAAGATTTAGCGAGAATTGAATAAACGCGCCGGTTTCGCTCATAACAAGGTAATTTCAAGCCAAAACAAGCGGAGGTTCCAGCATGCAACTTCGCACACTAATCAAGAAGCCGCCGCGAAGATGGGTCGGGGCATCCTTTCGCACGTATTCGGGTGCGAACTGGGCCCTGTCGCATTTAGTTGGCGTGGCATTTTTTGGACCCCGCACCGTGCCGCAGGAATGGCAGAAACGTGCCTAACCCAACCGTTGCGCCCGTTTCGCGCGCGGCATTGGGTGCCCCTTTTTTATATTTTCCTGGTAAAAGCACCATAGCGCGGATTAACATCTGCGTATATCCGTAACATCCGCGCCATCTGTGGTTGAACGTGATGAAGCCGCAGATGAACGCGGATTTTTTCAGACTAATGATAGTCTGTCTGTGGACATAACAAATAAAATTAACCGCGAAGTATGTTTTGTAAAGATTAGTACATTGATTATGATTCCGTTCCTTTGGTTTCGTAGTTCGTCTTTACGCGCATCTCATTTCTCCAATAAATAAAGATATTCAGTAATATGAATATCACGGGCACCCTGTTCGGCAAGACGGGAAAGATTTCGGCATCCGCGAAACGTATTGTAGGTGGTTTCCAAAACCTGAACCTTTCCCATTTTTTTTAACATTGCCTTCATTTCCTCTAGAGAAACAAAGCCTTCGGAGTTGAACGAAATAAGAACAAATTTTGCTTTTATAGCGGCAACTAAATCGGCGAAGGTCTGATAAGCACATTGTTTTTTGTTATATGCGGAACGATTCCAGTTGTCGGGAATACCGGAAATTTTACTGACACTTTCAGGATGCTTGTTTTCAAATATCAGGCTAAGCATAAAATAATTTGAGCCATAAGGATGCTGGTTGTAAGGCGGATCGAGATACGCTAAATCAACTTCCGGCGCTTCTTTTATAATTACATTTGAATCTCCGTTATATACTTGGTATGCGCAATTAAAACTGCTGAAAACCGGAAAAGGCAGTGTAATGTTTCCTTTTATACGTAAGAGCGCGTCGCTGTTACTGCCGCCGAATTGCCCTATGCCGGTTTCCTTGTTTTTATGAAAACCCTTGAACACACCGGAAGTATTTGCGTGAATTGAGGCCTCCGCAATTAACGGAGCAAGAAAATATTTTTGATATTGAGCAGGAACAGTGTCAATAAGATTCCGCATGGTATCAATATACATCGCGTTCCTGCGGGTATAAAAAACCCGCTCATCCTTTTGTATATTATTGTCGTTTTTTGGGGAATATAACTGAGCGATAATTCCTTCCCGCAAAGGCTTGTTCGCGGCATCCGAAAGGAGTCCGTGATACATATCCTGCAAGAGCGGCATATTTAACTCGTCTTTGTTTGACAAATAACATTCACCAGTAATAGCAGCGTATTTTTCCAAATCATTTACCATAAGGAGATGAGAAAATTGTTTGCAATGCCGCGCAACAATCCCTGACCCGGTAAAAACATCAAAGATGTCCAGTTTATCCTTTTGGAGGCGTTTTTGGACAATGTGAATCCCTTTCGTGATAAAGTTCAAAAGAGACCGCTTGTTTCCGATATAGGTTATGATCTGTTTCGTCAAATAATCTCCGTTTTCACAGGGATCATTAAAAAGGTCAAAATTTAACGCCGCCGGATCCAACGACGGGTTTTTGGGACTGACCGGAACATGGAGTTTTTTCACATGCGAGGTTGCAGATACAACCATATACCCCATTCTACAAGGTCTTGAGTGTTTTTGTAAGTAGCGAATGAAGGGAAACCAACCGCCGATATCTCCCATACGCTGTCTCCCTTCCCTCCTCCAAAGGCAACCCCCTACACGCCAGCAGCCTCGGCTAGTTCCTGCGCGGCCCGCTCTTTTTCCGCATCCCGCGCCGCGATCCGGCCCCCGTCAGTTTGCAGGACGTGTTTGCGCCGTTCCTTCGCGGCGAGCGCTTTTTGTACCTCGCCGATGATCTTGCGTGTGGTCTCGATGCCGAGCGAGGTTTTACCCGACAGTTCTTTCGCGCTCATCCCGGCGATTTTCTCCAGAGAAGATGCCGCCTTGATGATTTTCCGCGCCTTCTTTTCGCCGATCCCTTCGATTGACTGGAGCGTTTCCAAAAGCAGGTCTTTGGAACGAAGCCGCTGGTTTGCGTTTGTCGCAAAACGGTGCGTCTCATCGCGCACGGCTTGCAGCACTTTCAGCGCCTCGCTCCGCCGGGAGAGCACAATCGGCTCCTTCGCGGCGGGCAGCCACACTTCCTCGTCTCGTTTCGCCAGCCCCGCCACCGGACAGGCAAGCCCGATCTCGTCCAGCACACCCTTCGCCGCATTGACCTGACCGATACCTCCGTCAATCAGAATCAAATCCGGCAACTCGGCGTTCTCGCGTACCAGCCGCCGGTAACGCCGCCCGACCGCCTCGCGCATCGCCTGAAAGTCGTCGATGATCCCCTCGACCGTCCGCAGTTTGAAGAGGCGGTAATTCTTCCGGTCAGGGATGCCATTGTAAAACGAGATGAGCGAGGCGACCGGATGCTTCCCGTCGAGCTGGGCGATGTCAAAGCCCTCGATGCGAACCGGGTTGGTTGGCAAGCGCAACACCTGGGCAAGCTCGGCAAGCGCCGGGCCGCCGCCACGTTCTTTGACCCGCTTGCGGATATCCTCCTCGGCGTTTTGCCGCGCCATCCGCAGCGCCGCCTCGTGCCGTTTGTTGTCCGGGGACAGCAGTTCCGGCACATAGTCAAAATGCGTCTTGAACCACGCCTCAAGACGTGAAAAATCATGGCCGCCCTTCGCCAGATAAATCCGGGGCGGCGGAGGCCGGTCCGCATTATAAAAGATAAGCATAAAGGTCTCGATTGAATCAAGCTCCCCGGCAGCGGATTTCGCCCGAAACAATTCGCGCCCCGTGAGTTTTCCGCCGCGCATGGAAAACACACTCCACGTGGTCAACACACCTTCTTCGGCGAACGCGATATAGTCGCGGCCTTCGGTGTCGAAATCCACCACGGCGTTGTTGGTGTAGAGCAGGTCCTTGATCGCCGCGATCGCGTCCCGGTATTCCGCCGCCTTCTCAAAACGGGTTTCCCGCGCCGCCTCGTGCATCTTTTCCGTGATAGCGATAACCAGCGGATCAACCTCGCCGGACAAAAGCCCGCACACCTTCTCAACAAAGCCCGCGTATTCCCCCTTGCCGATCTTTTCGCAACAGGGCGCGGCGCAACGCTTAATATGGTAATACATACAGGGCGCGTCTTTTTTGCGCAGCCGACGGCATTTCCGCAGCGGGTAAATCTTCTGCAAGAGTTCAAGCGCCTTGTCCACCGTTTGCGCGCTCGGAAACGGGCCGAAATACTTCGAGCCGTCCTCGATAATGTGCCGCGTCCTAAAAATCTTCGGAAAATCCTCATGCGTTACCCGAATAACTGGATACGTCTTGCCGTCTTTCAGGTTGATGTTGTATTTGGGGGAATGCTGCTTGATCAGCGTATTCTCCAGCAGAAACGCCTCGTATTCGCTGGAAACAATAATCGTCTCAATGGATGCCGCGTGTTTCAGCAGCGTCGCTGTCTTGATGTCTTTTTCACCCGAAAAATAGGAACGCAGCCGGTCACGCAATACACGCGCCTTGCCAACATAGAGAATCTTCCCGTTCCCGTCCCGCATAATATAACAGCCGGGAGAAAGCGGCGCGTCACGCGCGGTTTCCTTGAGTGTCGTCATAGTCCCTCTCCCCACCAATAAAGGGGAAAGTCCCCCCTCGATCCAGCCCGCCGACCGCAAGCGGGCTTAGGGTCTTACGCTACCCCCTCTCCTAGGGGTTCCACCCCTAAAACCCCGGCGCAACGTTCAGCCTGGAAGCGCATCCCCCACCCGACATCACGCACCTGCCGCAACGACTGCTAAACAGACCCCGACCCAACGAGCGGCTCTCCCGCCCACCCGACAAACCACCCCAGTAAATGCTACCGTGAGTACTACACGGCCCCGGCAACAAACTGAATGTCGTTGTCGGTAAACGGCTTCCCGTAGATGGATTCAAACAAAAACCGGGTATCCTCGATTTCCATATCTTCAAACTTGCAGCCATAGTAGACGTTGATCTTGTCAAAATGGTCTCGCACAATGGATGCCTTGCACCGTATAACCCGGCTGGAAATGGTTATCCGTACAGAAAAATGGTCGTCAACCGAATAGATTATTTTTTCTTTACTGGAGTCAACGACAAACAGAAAACCTCCCGCGCTAATATCGATCAGTTTCGGAGTGAATGCCGGAATCTGTTTTTTATTGCTTTCAAAATAGTTGCCACGCTCCAGGGAAAACGCGATGATCTTGGCTAACTGGCGAAATGTTTCTATCGAATGTAAGGTTATAGGGGGATTGACACCTTCGTTTACCCAGATATGTATATAGCCTATAATGTAGGAGAGAAAAATAACCGGAACATAGCAGTCGCTGCAAATATTCTGCGCCGCCCGTTGGCGGAGTACCCTCGTGATTTTTTCCTGCGCCGATTCGGGGTTTTCCCCGCTTTTGAGAAGAAACTCAGTAAATAACTGCTCGGTAAAAAACATTTCTCCTGAGTTTTTCGTTTCTGCCACAAATCCGCCGTCCGGCATTGAAATAAAAAGAATCTTGCCCAGCTTACCGACCGCCTTTTCCTCGACAGAAGCAGCTCTGGTATGTGCAAAAAGCGAAAGTTTGTAGCCGTCGGTTTTTTGCTGAATCCAATGAAGATTTTCATCTATAAAGGCATTGATTTTATCCTCGTTCAACCGGGAAACAAAATCATCAAATTCGGTCGCGTCCACCATATCGATTTTCTCGTAGTTAAGGTCATAATAAAAGCCGTCTTTTTGTAGAATCATATTCAACTCAGGCGTCTGCGGAACACGCGAATACGACCTTGACAGATTTTTGTAGAGATAATCGGGAATCGACGTAATCAAACGCCTGTCCTCGACTTTGTAAACATAAACGCTGAACGTGATGATATTTGCCATCTCCGACTGTGGGGAAAATTTAAGCTCGATTTTCGCATCTTTCCGAAAAACGGACAAACGATCTTTCGATTCAAGAACTATCCGGTCTTCATCAAGCTCCCGCAGCACAAACGTATATTCGGTTTTCCCGGTGAAACATTTGAGCGGAATATCTTTATAATTGAGTGCGCCGAGAAGATATTCTTTTTCTATCCGTTGAATAGGTGTTGCCATAGCCCTTCTCAATAAAACCGTTCGTATGGAAATATATCGGACATCGGGTCCTTATCTCCGTTCAGCAGATCTTGTGGTATTGCTTCCAGAATAATATCGTCGAGCACATAGCCGCTTTCCCCGCGCACAAAATACATCGCCCCGCCAACCTGACCGTCCCTGCCGATAAAACGAAACAAAAAAGAACCCGCACCGTCTACAATTTCCTTGCCGCCGCCGATTCTGAATTTATTCGCCCGAATTTTCCGCACTTCCCCGACAAGCTCCTCTGCCGCGCTCTCGTTCAGCGTACTGAAAAGCGGGGACTGCTCCCGGCCCTGCAAAAGCGCGCGTAACACACTTGACGCATAGTCCATATCTGCTTGCGAAAGCTCGCCCTGTCCCAGATCGCCGATAACCATGTCATGCGGATACCGGGGGGTGTTAGTACGGGACGGCCTCTTGATCGCGTCGGGAATCGAGATCGAATCACTTTCCTGTGAAAACCCGGCGGATTCTCCCATCACGAGAACAGCAAGAAAAAGACCGATTCTGTATACGTTCCGCATTTTATTGCTATTATAATACAAGCCGGGCAAACAGTCAACGCGCGCGGTGTTTTTATGTCCTCTTGCACAAATAAAAACGATATGTTATAGTAATGATAGGGCGATTAACTCAGCGGGAGAGTGCTACCTTCACACGGTAGAAGTCACTAGTTCAAATCTAGTATCGCCCAGAGTCCGCAAAGCCGCGATCACGGCTCACTCTTTTTTATCACGGGGCCTTAATCACAGGGAACCGCAGGTGGCGCCAAATGGCGGCACGGATACATGCGGATTTTTCACACCACGCCCTTCTTTAATCTGTATAATCAGCGCAATCTGTGGACCCGTCTCATCTGTGGTTCACTGTGGCGAGTTTTATGTTTTTGCTTGACATTTTTTTTGAGGGTGCTATACTATGTTGTTGATAGTAGCGAACGAAAAGACAGACTACGCCATTCACGGGTCACGGTACTCATAATCTCCCCTCTTCCAGCCAACGCTTTATAATATCTCGCGAAAAGTGTGTCAAGCCTCCTCCTGAAAACGGACTATCCTATTATCATTATTTTCCATTCGGATATTTCGACACCTCATTTTTAGATAAAAACGGCCCATTGTCTTTAGACAGTGGCCTTAAATCTTTAGGCTTCAGGCCAAAATATTTTGGTAAAACAGCGTTTTGGGACAAAAACGTCTTATTTTTTATACCAAAAGAGACATAAATGATGAGTCAAAGAAGCGATTGGCTTCCCGGGACGCAGGAAGGGCAATTGGACATGGGGCGGAACTGGGCGCGTATCCTCGGTACGAAGGCGGCGGTGCGGACGGAGTTGATCCCGGTTCACCGGAAGGCGGTCGACGCGCTTGATGAGGCGAAGGACTAGGAGACTCGCACGCCGGTTACGATAGCGGCGTGCCGGTCATACAAGGAATTTAATATGAAGAAAGTAAGAGCCTGTTCAATATCTTTACAAGATTCGCAAAAGGTTAGATAATAGAATAAACCAACAGGGAGGGGAAGCAGGATGAGAGTAACTTATCCGGGCGGCATCACCCGTGAGCAGTTTTTGCGGACAGAATACCTGCTGAGGACGGCGCGAAAAGTGACGGGGCCGCGAACCTGCGGCTTGTATGACATTT
>JAIRNN010000071.1 GCA_031257995.1 Spirochaetaceae bacterium
TGGGCGGCGGTGGAAAAGTCGGCGAAAACGAAGATACCGGCGGCCATAGCCTACACCTTGTCTTGGGGCAGCCCCCGCTCGGACGGGATGACGATAACGACGAGTTTTTCGGCCAAAAATGCTTCCAAACCCGCGCCCCCGCCCGGCTAACGGCCTCAACCACGGCCGAAAAGGAGGAACATACAGCCTCAAACGTCCCGGCCAGAGATGGCCGCAAGAAAACTCTGCCTCTGCCTCAATCACGGCCTTTATCCCGGCGAACAACAGACAAGCGCAGATAACCACAGATGAAGCAGTGCATAAAGTGAAAATCCGCGTTCACTGACATCAGTGTTCATCTGTGGTTAAACGTGATAAAAGCTGTGATTAATGCCGGGGAGAGGGTGTCCAAGACACCTTCGGGCGCGGTATTGGGTGTTCCCCATCCATCTGAATAGTTACGAAAAACGGATAATAAAGAGCGAATTTATGGTATAATGGGAGGAATAGGAGAAAGCGTATGGACAGGATTATTATTCTGGGTGCGGGAGTTATGCAGGGGCCGGCGATACGGATTGCGGGGGAGATGGGACTTGAGCGGTTTGTGCTTGACGGGAACGCGGAGGCGGTTCACAAGGGGTCAGGCGAGCATTTTTACCCCATTGATCTGAAAGACACGGAGCGGATATATGAATTGGCGGCGGGGCTCAAGGCGGAAACGGCGGGGCGGCTGGGGATTATAACGGCGGGGACGGACTTTTCCGCGCCGGTCGCGTATGTGGCGGAGAAGCTGGGGCTTCCCGGTCATGGGTATGAGGCGGCGTTGAACGCGGGGGACAAGGCGCGGATGCGGGCCTGTTTCAGCAGGGCGGGAGTTCCCTCGCCGTCGTGGACGGTCGTGGAGGAGGCGGCGCTCCAGAACAAGGCGCTGCCGTGGGATGTGTCGCGGGATGGGGGGGCGTTGCGGGGGGGCAGTCCCCCCGCTGAGGGGGGCGCCGGAAGACCGGGCGGAGGGCGTACTTGCGAAGCAAGCTTGGCCCGCAGCACGGGCTGTAGGCAGGGGGGAGACATCCCCCCTCATACACAAAAAGACGGGGCGTTTGAGCGGCGTTTTCCGCTGGTCGTGAAGCCGTGCGACAATATGGGGGGGCGCGGTTGTTCGCGGGTTGACGGGGAGGACGCGCTGAAGGCGGCGGTGGCGGATGCGGTGCGGTATTCGCGGACGAGGCAGGCGATTGTGGAGGAATATATGGACGGGCCTGAGTTCTCGGTGGACGCGATTGTGCATAACGGGGTGTTGCGCGAGTGCGGTTTTGCCGACCGGCATATCTTTTTTCCGCCCTACTTTGTCGAGATGGGGCATACGATGCCATCCAATGTTGACGAGGCGGCGAAACGGGAGCTTATGCGGTGTTTCGAGGCGGGGGTCAAGGCGCTGGGGCTGACGGAGGGCGCGGCGAAGGGAGATTTGAAGCTCACGGGCAAGGGGCCGATGATCGGGGAGATCGCGGCGCGGCTTTCCGGGGGCTATATGTCGGGGTGGACATTCCCTTACGCAAGCGGTTTTGAGGTAACGAGGGCGGCGATTGAGATCGCGATGGGGATTGAGCCGGTCTTTCCGGCGCGTTTCAACGGCTGGACGAGCGCGGAGCGGGCAGTGATCTCGATTCCGGGGACGGTGCGGTCTATCATGGGGGCGGACGAGGCGGCTGCGATGCCGGGCGTGAGGAATGTGTTCATGCGGGCCGCGCCGGGGGACAAGGTTGTGTTTCCGAGGAACAACGTGGAGAAGTGCGGCAACGTGATAAGCGCGGCGCGGGACCGGGACGAGGCGGTGCGGATGGCGGTCAACGCGGCGAACGCCATCCTGATCCGGCTGGAACCGGGGAACGGGGAGACGGAGGCGTTTCTTGCCGGGGAGGGAGAGACCTCTGTTCCCGGCGGGGAGCGGGACGAGGAGGCGTTTCCGCCGCCGGCGATTCGGCGGTGGGAAGACGGCGTGGAACGGGACTTCACCGGACGCACGATGGAGGAGGTTTTGTCCGTTATCAAGACGATAACCGGGCGGAGTGTGCCGAAAAGCTCGCGGTTTATGGACGCGGTAACACGGGGCGGCTACCAGGGCGGCGTGTATTATCTCGATACGCATAAGGACAGCCAATAAGGGGGCCTCTTGATATGTCAATCTTGATTTCGGGGGACTTTCACGCCAACGCCGTGAACGAACTAAAGTCCATAACGGCGAAAACGTTACGGAAACAGTTTGGCGGCGAGTATGCGGGGATAACGCATCACATCATAGCGGGGGATTGCGGGTTTCTTTGGCCCGGAAACGAGAAGCAGGATCGGTTTAACCTTTCCCTGCTCAGCCGCCGTCTGTGGCCCATCCTCTGTCTTTTTGGCAATCACGATAATTACGACGCGATAACGAGTTGCGAAAAAGTTGATATTGGCATAGGAAATGAGGTCTACAAGGTTCTGGAGAACGTCTACTACCTTCCCCGTGGGTTTATCTATACTATTGACGGGCTGTCGATTCTCTGTCTTGGCGGGGCGTTGTCTGTTGACAAGGCGTACCGCACGGAACACAAATCGTGGTGGAAAGACGAATACTGGAGCGAGGCCGAAGAAGAAGCCTGTTTCCGCCGGGTAACCGGAAAGCCCATTGACTATGTTGTTTCGCATACCGGGCCTCACGGAGTTATCGGCGCTATGTTTGGCGCGGGCATTGATGCCCAAAAATATACCGACCTCGTGGCGAAGTTTCACAACCGTTTACGAAAATCCCTGCGATTTGACCATTGGTTTTTTGGGCACTTTCATCGCGACGTGTTCGGGCACAAAGACCAAGGCCGGTTGTACAGCGCGTTATACCGGAAAACGGCGGTCGTTTCAAAGGGGCGGGTAATCTATTCAGACGGGAGCGTCTCTCCATGATAGATGCATAGAATAAAATCCACGAGCAGCACGAACAAGCCTCGTATTTCAAACAGCAGGTCCATGTCTGCTCGTGTGGTTCATGGTTGTTAACAATTCCTATGCGTTTATCCTGCATCAATAACACATCTATTGACAATAACAGATAACTTAACATCGTATTGTCTTTCCAGATTTTTTATATAAAGCGCACTAATCCGGTGGACATAGCCCTCTACAGATACCTCAAAACAGATCAATCCTTTGGTTTTGCAGTGATTAAATGTTACGGTATACTTTTTTGAATTTTTTTGTTTCCAGTCTTTCGAGTTTATAAACCGGGCGCGAATCAGCGCATCTAACGCGCAGTCTGCGTCAAGATAAACGATCATGCCACCCTCCGTTTCTCATAGATTTCCTTATACTCCACAACAGGGGGCCGTACAGAGAGCAGGAAAACTATCTTTTCTGCCGTCTGGTTGGCACTACGCTTCAGCGCTTCCTTTAACTCATCGGTAAACGATTCCCGAATGGCTATATTGATACGTTTGTTATAATCATGGCTCAGATCACTGCTTGTTTCCGCGAGATCAAATTCAATCCCCCGGTATTCCGCCCAGTAGTCGAACATAAAGTTTTTTCGTACCATTTCGCGCAGTTCCTTATAGCCGTTGCCGTCTTTTATGACCGACAAGACATAGGTCCATGTGAGGGTAGTGAGATCCTTGGCGGCATCCATACCGGATTCCCCGATTGAGACGAGCCCGAATTCGAGATTGACCGCTTCGTAGGTCTTTTCTCCGCTCTCGCATACAATAAAATGCAGGTTTGGAATATTCCATTCCTCCGAGGGTGTGTCGATGAGTATCTTCCCTATCCCTATAAACTTTCTGTCTTCCATTATCATTTTACTCCTTCTTGAGCCTATCAACAGGCTTCTTTAAAATTGATTGATAACTATAACACGTTTTTTTTATTCTGTCAAATACTATCCTCTCAGTTTCTATTATCGGCAGATGGAAAGGGATACGTCAAGTACCTTGAGAGTAGAGGACACCCAATGCCGCACGCAAAACGTAGAGCGCGTTTTCGTTATTCCTGCAACACGGCGTGGGCCCCAAAAAAGCTCCGCCACAGATAAAAAAGGAGAGGGGAAGTCTCGCTCTCGCCCCTGCGGGGAATTGATAATGGAAAGTGGATAATGGAAAATGATAGAAAAGAACCGCGCCGCCTCCAAAATCCGCCATTATCCATTCGCGCAACATTTACAGCCTCGTTTTTCCTGACACTTTTTCGTGGGCGTGATGTGCTGGAGTACAGTAGCGTTGTTGGGGAACCTCAAGTTTCCGCTTCCGCTGAAAATCGTGAAATACGGGGTATTTTGCAAGACTGGTTTTCCTAACCAACCGGATTAGCGAACCAGTCCGGCAGCCTGTCGCGCTTGAGGTTTTTGTGTGTCTTTTTGTAACGCAAAAACCACGATTTGCGGATTGCTGTGAACCTTCGGATTCAATGGAGTTTGCATGGTAAAAATTGTTAATAAAAAATGTTAATTCGATCAAAAGCCCCGCTGTGTCTGGAACTGGCCGGCGGCGGCACCAACATTGATGCCTATTTCTTGGGAAAAAAGCCTTTTTTTCACCGAGGGCTTGCTTATTTTTTTTTCGGTTATCGTGTCGCCACATTTTAATTTTAAGGAGGAAATACATAAAAAAAAGTATTTCTATTTTCGTTTTCGTATTGTTTGCTTCCGTGATGGCAGGGGCGCAAGTATCGGCTCCCGTTGGTTCTGTCTGGCCGACGGGTGTCGTCGGTTTAATCCTACCGCCTGGTCCAAAAGCAGTGGTAAAAGACGTTACCGATTCGTTCGACACGGACCTTAGCCACTTCCTGCACGTAAACAACTACGGGAAGCTCGTGTTCGACAAGCTGTACCTGTTCTTGGGTGGCGCCTCCGTAACCGGTAACGGCAACGGAAACGATGTTACCGGCGGCGTGGCAACCAAGATCGGCGGCAACTACCTCGCGTTCTACACTGCGGGAACGTTTGTCCCGAAGAGCGGATCGGCTTCCTTGTCGGACGACGGTGTTAGTGACGGTCAGAAGTATGAAGCCGGCTCGTCCCAATGGAATAAGGAGTTGTGAAATAATAACTTGAACAAATTGTGATGATGTGCTATACTGTTTTCAAGACAAGAATGCGGGGGGTGAAAACAGTATGGAAGAACGGATTTTGCGGATGAAGCCGTTGCCCGACGAAAGGCAGTGGAG
>JAIRNN010000140.1 GCA_031257995.1 Spirochaetaceae bacterium
AGGGGAAAGGAGGGGCTATGGAGCAATAACAGGGATGATGGATATGCGCCGCGCATAAACGCGGCAAACGCGGGAAGTGTTCCGTAAAAGCGGCCGTTGGCTGTGAGAACCGCCGCGATAGAGCAGGCTGTATAGGATAGATTCGTATACAGGCTTGTTTTGCGTTAACGCAAAATATCACTTATGGAGGAAATGAATGAATGTTTTGAAAAAATTTTTAGTGGCGGCTTTGGCAGTATGCATGGCGGCGCCAGCCGTCTTCGCGAACGGCGATCAAGAGGGTGGGAGCGGAGGCGGCAAGCCTCTTATCGGGGTTGTTATGCCGACCCGGTCGGAGGAACGCTGGAACAAGGACGGAAATGCCGTTAAGGAAGGGCTTGAAAAATTGGGATACGCGGTAGATTTGCAGTTCTCTGACGATGATATTCCCACTCAGCTTAACCAGATCGACAATATGATCACCAACGGCGTAAAGGTCCTGGTGATAGCGTCCATTGACGGTTCATCCCTGGGCACCCAGCTTAAGAACGCCCGGGCGGCCGGAATTCCGGTCATTTCCTATGACCGCCTTTTGATGCAGTCCCCCAATGTGGATTACTACGTGTCTTTTGACAACTACAAGGTCGGACGGCAGATGGGCCAAATTCTGGTGAACGGCCTTAAATTGGACAATCCTCCCAAAAAACCCGTTAACCTGGAACTCTTTGCCGGTTCCCCCGATGACAACAACTCCGTCGGTTTCTACCAAGGCGCCATTGACGTGCTTCAGCCGTACATGAATTCAGGGGTTGTGCATATTCCTTCCGGCCAGATTGAGCGCACCATTATCGGCACTCTTCGCTGGGACGCCGCAGAAGCCCAGAAACGCATGGAGAACCTGCTTTCCCGTTACTATTCGGGGAACGTCATTCTTGACGGAATCCTTTCACCCTATGATCCCATCAGCCTTTCCTGCCTGGAAGCATGCAAAGCCGTCGGCTACGGCACGGCAGGCAAGCCGCTCCCGCTTGTCGGAGGGCAGGATTGTATTGTCGCCTCGGTTAAATCCATTTTACGGGGTGAGCAGTACGCCACGGTTCTGAAAGACACCCGAGCCTTGGGCGCCGCCGCCGTTGAACTGGTGGACAAGATCCTAAAGGGCCAGACAATTACCGGACTTGACACCACCAGCTATCCCAACGGGGCCACCGTAAACGGCAGACCCTATGTTGTCCCGTCTCTGCTGCTTGATTCGGTTATTGTCACAAAAGACAACGTGCAAAAGGCCGTTATCGACACCGGCTACCACACCAGGGCGGAGTTGGGTCTTTAACGGATGATCGGCAAAGGCGGCTTGTGATGTCGGACGCCTTTATGTTTTTAGAAGGGTTGCTTTCCCAAAACTAACCGAGTTTTGGGAAAGCAACCTTGGATTGAGAGGACATACTCATGGATCAGGCGGCACTGCTTGAAATGAAAGCTATTACCAAAACATTTCCCGGAGTAAAAGCTCTTGACGGGGTGAACCTTACGGTCAGGCGGCGGGAAATACACGCCCTGGTCGGCGAAAACGGCGCCGGAAAATCCACGCTGATGAACATTCTTTCCGGAGTGTACGCCTACGGAACCTATGAGGGCGAAATAGAATTTGACGGAAAGCCCTGCTTCTTTGCCGGAATAAAACAGAGCGAAAAAGCCGGCATTGTTATCATTCATCAGGAACTTACGTTAAGTCCCTATCTTTCTATCGCCGAAAATATGTTTATCGGTGACGAACGGGCGAAACACAACATCATTAACTGGGACAAAACGCGGGAAGATGCGCTTGTATATATGAAAAAACTGGGGTTTGATGAAAATCCCAATACCCAAGTGAACAAACTCGGTGTCGGCAAGCAACAGATGGTGGAAATCGCCAAGGCCCTCGCGAAAAACGCCCGGCTTCTGATCCTTGATGAACCTACGTCGGCGCTGAACGAAAAAGATTCCGAACACCTGTTGCAGATATTGCGCGAGTTGCGGGATCAGCACGATATTTCATCGGCGCTTATTTCGCATAAACTGAATGAGATCGCCGCTGTTGCCGACCGCATCACCATCCTGCGGGACGGCAAGACCATTGAAACCCTGGACGTTGAACGCGATGCTTCCGGCAGAGCCTCAATAAGCGAGGACCGCATTATAAAGGGCATGGTGGGGCGCGGGATTACCGACCGTTTCCCCAGGCGGAACAACGTAATCGGAAATACTGTTTTTGAAATCAGGAACTGGACGGTGTATAATCCCAAAAATCCCGAACAAAAAAAACTTGACGGCATCAACATCACGGTGCGCTCCGGTGAAGTGGTGGGCCTTGCCGGACTGGTGGGAGCGGGGCGCACGGAGCTTGCCACCAGCGTTTTTGGCAAATATTACGGCGACCGGATCAGCGGGGAAACTCTGGTCAACGGAAAAGCGCTGAATATCAATACAATCCCCCGGGCAATCGAAAACGGCATTGCCTATGTCACTGAAAACCGCAAGGAATTCGGGCTGGTGCTTATTGAAACAATCAAGGAAAACACCACCATGGCGAAGCTGAAAAAGATCGCCAAGGGCGCCGTAATTAACGAACAGGAGGAAATACTTGCCGCGGAAGGGTACCGGAAGAGGCTCAATATCAAAACCCCCGGCGTCCTACAGCTTGCGGGCAATCTTTCCGGCGGAAACCAGCAGAAAGTGGTTCTGGCAAAATGGCTTTTTTCCGATCCCAAGGTACTTATTCTTGACGAACCGACCCGCGGCATTGATGTGGGCGCCAAGCATGAAATATATCTGATTATCAATGAACTGGCCTCCCAGGGAATGGCCTGTATTTTAATTTCCAGCGAGATGCCCGAAGTTATCGGCATGAGCGACCGCATTTACGTGATGAGCGAAGGCCGGATAACGGCTGAGCTTCCCGGCCTGACAACGGCCCAGGAAGAAATTATGCGGCATATACTATCAAATTAAGAGGGAATAAGGGGGAATATATGGATAGCCTGTTTGTGCTTTTCAAAAAAAATATACGCCAGTACGGCATGGTCATTGCGCTGGCGGCGGCGATGATCTTCTTCGGCTTTTTTACCGGGGGAACCTTCTTCAGACCGATAAATCTGACCAACTTGGTGTTGCAAAACAGCTATGTTCTCATTCTTGCCGTGGGTATGCTGTTGTGTACGCTTACCGGAAACGTTGATCTTTCGGTTGGTTCCATTGTCTGCCTTGTGGGCGCTGTGCTTGGAGTGGTTGTGGTTGATCTTCACCTGAACCCCTATATGGCGATGCTCGCAGCCCTTGTAATGGGCGCGCTGATTGGCATGTGGCAGGGTTTCTGGATCGCCTTTGTCCACGTGCCCCCCTTTATCGCCACCCTGGCCGGTATGTTGATGTTCCGCGGAGTGGGGCAGGTTATTTTACAGGGACAAACCAAGGCGCCTTTCCCCCAGGAGTTCCAGCTTGTCGCCTCCGGTTATATTCCCGATCCCTTGGGCGGACTTGCCGTCGGCGGCTCGGCGCTTCACCTTTTTTCAATTGTCATCGGCCTTGTTGTCATTGCCTTTATCATTATAGCGGAGGTCCGCTCCCGCAGCAAACAGAAAGGCTACGGTTTTAACGTTCTTCCCGCCGGAGTCTGGATTGTCAAAGTAGCCGGTATTTCCGTAGCGCTGATGGCGTTTACCTTTGTGTTTGCGCTGTACCGGGGTTTTCCGAACATACTCGTCGTTCTGGGTATTCTTATCGTTGGCTACCAGTTTATGGCGTCAAGAACCGTGCAGGGGCGGCACATATACGCCCTCGGCGGAAATATAAAAGCGGCGAGACTCTCCGGCATCAAGACGAATTGGGTGATGTTCTGGATTTATACCAATATGGCTGTTCTTGCCGCCGTAGCCGCGATAGTCTACGTTGCGCGTCTTAACGCCGCCAATCCCAAGGCAGGCCAGAGTTTTGAGATGGACGCCATAGCCGCCTGTTATGTCGGCGGTTCGGCGGTATCAGGCGGCATCGGCACGATTATCGGCGCCGTAGTCGGCGGCCTTTTCATCGGCGTGCTGAACAACGGCATGTCGTTGATGGGGATAAGCATCGATTGGCAGCAGGCGATTAAGGGATTTGTGCTCCTTGGGGCGGTCGCGT
Organism: Spirochaetaceae bacterium; assembly: GCA_031257995.1. Taxonomy (GTDB): domain Bacteria; phylum Spirochaetota; class Spirochaetia; order Treponematales; family Breznakiellaceae; genus JAIRNN01. Next base: position 4,141 of record JAIRNN010000140.1, read on the forward strand.
TTGATCTCGCGTCAAAGGCGCGAAGTTCCAGGTAAGGGGACAATGATGGATGTACAACAGGCAATTAGTGATGGCAGGACAAGCCTTGGCATTGAACTTGGCTCCACAAGGATTAAGGCGGTTCTCGTCGACACAAGCGGCGATAGTTACGCGCCCCTTGCCTCAGGCGGACAGGAGTGGGAAAACCGGTATGAAAACGGAATCTGGACCTACCCCCTTGATGAGGTATGGACGGGAATACAGGGCTGTTACCGCAGTCTTGCGGCCGACCTGCAAAGCCGTTACGGCGTCCCTCTTACGCGGCCGGGGGCCATCGGCATTTCCGCCATGATGCACGGATACCTTGCCTTTAACGCGGAGGGCACGCAGCTTGTTCCCTTCCGGACTTGGCGAAATACCACCACGGAACAGGCGGCAAAAATTTTAAGCGAACAATTTCATTTTAATATTCCCCAGCGATGGAGTATTGCCCATCTCTACCAAGCGATCCTGAACCGGGAAGCCCACGTGAAGGCTCTCAGTTTTTTAACCACCTTGGCGGGTTATGTGCACTGGAAACTCACGGGGGAAAAAGTACTCGGCATGGACGACGCCTCAGGAATGTTTCCCATCGACTTAAAAACAAAAACCTACCATACGCGGATGCTGGATTTATTTGACGCCTTGTCCCGGGAAGCGGGGCAGCCTTTGACGATTAAGGATATGCTGCCCGCGGCGCTGAGCGCCGGTGAAAAGGCCGGCGTTTTGAGCGACCAAGGGGCGCTGCTCCTCGACCCGGCGGGGAATCTGGAAGCGGGTATCCCCCTTTGCCCCCCCGAGGGAGACGCGGGAACCGGCATGGCTGCCACCAACAGCGTGGCGGAACGGACCGGCAATGTTTCTGCGGGGACGTCGATTTTCGCCATGGTTGTTCTGGAAAAGGAACTCTCCGGGGTCTACCCGGAAATCGACATGGTAACCACCCCTTCGGGAAAGCCGGTGGCTATGGTTCACTGCAACAACTGTACTTCCGACCTTGATGCCTGGATTAAACTTTTTGGCGAAGCAATCGCGCTCTCGGGCGGAACAATTGAAAAATCCGCGCTCTATGACGATCTGTACTACAAAGCCCTGGAAGGAGACGCCGACGGCGGCGGCCTTTTGTCGTATAACTACTATTCCGGTGAACCGGTTGCCGGACTGGATCAGGGCCGCCCCCTGTTTGCCCGTATGCCGGACAGCCGGTTCACATTGGCAAATTTCATGCGCGCCCTCCTGTTCTCTGCAATGGGAACGCTGAAACTCGGCATGGACATTCTTGCTGAAAAAGAACAGGTTCGCCTTGACCGGCTTCTGGGGCATGGGGGCCTCTTCAAAACAAAAGGCGTGGGGCAGCGTTTAATGGCGGCGGCGCTTGATACGCCGGTGGCGGTGATGGATTCCGCCGGTGAAGGCGGCGCTTGGGGCATCGTCCTTCTTGCGGCGTATATGGCGCTGAAGCATGAAGAAGAATCCCTGGAAACCTGGCTTGCCAAAAAAGTGTTTGCCGCGAATTTCGGGGCAAGTGTGGAACCGGACGCAAAAGAAGCAAAGGGTTTTAAGGTGTTTATGGAACGGTATACCGCAGGTCTTCATATTGAACGGGCGGCGGTTGATTTTTTGAAATAGAGTTGTTTAAAAACTTCAGTTTTTAAACAAATTCCGATAAAAAACAGCAAAATGTTCCACATTTTGCAAGACTTGTTTAAGAACCCTATGGTTCTTAAACAAGTCCAATAAAAACGGAGGCATACTATGCGGGATCTTAAACGCTATGAATTCTGGTTTATTGTCGGAAGCCAGGACCTGTATGGGGACGAAACCCTTAAACAGGTTGAATCTAACGCGCGGATAATCGCGGAGGAATTTGCGAAGGACCCGCTTTTGCCGGGAACCCTGGTTCTAAAACCCATAGCGGTTACCCCCGCAATTATCAGGACGCTTTTTGCCGAAGCGAACGCTGCGGCAAACTGCGCGGGGATTATTACCTGGATGCACACCTTTTCGCCTTCAAAGATGTGGATACAGGGACTTGCGTTGAACAGCAAACCTGTTTTGCACCTGCATACCCAATTCAACCGCGATATTCCATGGGATTCAATAGATATGGACTTTATGAATCTCAATCAGTCCGCCCACGGCGACCGGGATCACGGGCATATCTACGCCCGAATGCGGCTTGGCCGTAAAGTTGTCGCCGGTTTTTGGCAGGACAAAGACGCGCGCCGCAGAATCGGTGTATGGATGAGGGCTGCCGCCGCGCGGCATGAAGGCATGCGTTCCGTCGTCATACGGATCGGGGACAATATGCGGGAAGTTGCCGTAACCGAAGGGGACAAAGTAGAAGCCCAGATCAGGTTTGGCTGGCAGGTAAACACCTGGGGAGTCGGCGATCTTGCGGCCGGTTACGCCCGGACGGGCCTTGGCGAAGCGGAAGCCCTGGTAAAAGAATACGAGGCTCATTATTGCCTTGCGCCCGGGTCAGACCATCAGGCCATACTGGAACAGGCAAAAATAGAAATCGCCCTGAAAAAAATGCTTGAAACCGAACACGCCGGGGCCTTCACCACGACCTTTCAGGACCTTCACGGCTTGCCCCAACTGCCGGGGCTGGCGGCGCAGCGGCTTATGGAACAGGGCTACGGTTTCGGAGCGGAAGGGGATTGGAAACAATCCATGCTGGTCCGGGCCGCCAAGGTGATGGCTTCGGGGCTTCCGGGGGGCGTTTCGTTTATGGAAGATTATACCTACCATTTTGAACCGGGCCGGGAAGCGGCTCTGGGGGCCCATATGCTTGAGGTCTGTCCTTCCATCGCGGCGGGGAAGCCCCGGATTGAGGTGCATCCCCTGGGCATAGGAGGCAAAGCTCCCCCGGCGCGACTGGTTTTTGATGCGGCGCCCGGTCAGGCGGCGCTTGCCACGCTTGTCGATCTGGGCGACCGGTTCAGGATGATTGTCAATGAAATCGAAACGGTTAAAATCGAACATGATATGCCGAAGCTCCCTGTTGCCCGCGCCTTGTGGAAACCGTACCCGAATCTAATCGACGCCGCCGAAGCCTGGATACTTGCGGGGGGCGCTCATCATTCGGTGTATGCAACGGCGCTGACATCTGAATATTTTCGGGATTGGGCGGAAATGAGCGGCATAGAGTTTGTCCACATCAACAGGACAACAAAACCCGAACGGCTGCGGGACGAACTGCGCTGGGCGGAAGCCTATTGGAGCCCTCATGGACGTTTATAAAACACTGCGGGAAGAGGCGTTTGAGGCAAACCGGGAAATCCCCGCCCGGAATCTGGCAATTTATACCTGGGGCAATGTGTCAGCCTTTGACGCGGCAAAAGGGATTTTCGCCATAAAGCCTTCCGGGGTGGCTTACGATGATTTAACTCCGGAAGCTATGGTAGTGGTGGATTTGGAGGCAAACGTTATTGACGGGAAACTAAACCCTTCATCGGACACCAAAACCCATTGCGTCCTGTACCGGGAATTCCCCTCTATTGCCGGTATTACCCATACCCATTCCCCCTACGCGGTTGCCTGGGCCCAAGCCGGAAAATCACTTCCGGTTTACGGCGCTACCCATGCGGATCATGGGGCCGGGTCGATTCCCTGTACCGGATTCATGAGACCCGAAGCGGTGCGCAATGACTATGAACATGAAACAGGAAAACTCATTGTTGAAACCTTTAGAAAAGAAGCGGTTGATCCCGCTCATATACAAATGGTCCTGGTTGCCGGACACGGGCCTTTTACCTGGGGGAAAAGCGCCTCGCAATCGGTGTATCACGCCGCAGTTCTTGAGGAAATTTGCAAGATGGCGTTGCTTACCCTCACGTTAAATGCCGAAGCAGAGTCCCTGCCTGAACACATCATCAGAAAACACTGGGAGCGCAAGCACGGTCCCGCCGCATATTACGGACAGAAATAGCCCTGCACTAATTCCCGAAATTCCTCAAAGCCCCCTTCCCCGGACAAAAAGAGACCCAAAAACCTGTCGGGGGGGGGGGGGGGGACTGTCTTTCGGATTGCAGCGAAAGCGGCTTCATTGGAAAATTTATCCCCTTTGTGGAACAGAACGCAAGCAAATACATTGAACTTTTTTTAATGTTTATGCTCTTTTTTGTTTTCCTGACTCATGTTACGCAAAAGCGCCATTATCCCCCATATTATAGGCAGAAAGTAATTCCATCGCGCGTTTCAGTGATGCCAGGTAAATTTGTGATTTTACCGCAAAATGATTGTATCCGTGG